>QKHZ01000291.1 GCA_003249795.1 bacterium
CGTTTTTGAGCCATTTACCGGTAGAATAAATTTAATCAGTGGAACGCTGGCGTTAGTAATAATGCCGGAAATTCCTTTGTTTACTGAGAAGGGACGGGGAGAGCGGGGTTATGCCAAGTTCTGCAACACGCCGGACATGGTTACGGATTCAGGCCGTTTATAAAAGTTTTCCGGAAAACGTCCGGCTGATCGTGTCGACCTCGTGTCTGGCTACGCTTGCGGCGCTGGGTGCGATCGCTTTTATGGAAGCCATCCACTTCATCTTCGATGAAATTTATCTGAACAAAACAATCCAGAGTAATCCCCTTCATTTTGCCATCGGCAGTTTTATTGCGATTACTGCGGCCGCTCTGATTTCAGGGTGGCTGCTGTTTGCGTATTGTCCGCAAGCCTCAGGCAGCGGGGTTCCTCAAGTCAAGGCTGGTTTTTGGAAAGAGCTCGGGTTTATCCGGTTTCGCGAGGTATGGGTCAAGTTTATCGGCGGGATTATCGGGATTGCAGGAGGAATGAGTCTCGGGCGTGAAGGGCCGTCTGTCTTTGTCGGTGGCGGTCTTGCCTCTTGCACTGCCGGGGCGCTTGGAACCAATCGCCGTGCGCGCAGGCCTGCGCTGATTATCGGGTCGGCGGCAGCACTTGCTGCTGCGTTTAATACGCCGATGGCGGCGGTTGCGTTTGCCTTGGAAGAAGTGATCAAGGATTTCGGTAGCCGCTTGGTCGGACGGGTCATGCTTGCGGCTGTGCTGGGGGCATTGGCTGTTCATGCGCTGGTCGGTCCGCAACCGTCTTTTCTTTTGCCAAAGATCAATGAACCGCGTTGGACTGTTTACCCGCTTGCGATTCTGGCGGCGATTCTGGGCGCTCTGATGGGAGTGATTTTCCAGAAAGGCGTCATGAAGCTGCGGCCGCGTTTCAAACAACAGAAAAAACTTCCGAACTGGCTGATGCCCTGTATGGGCGCGTGGGTGACGTGGTTTCTTGGGGTTGGTGTGTTCTTGCTGTCCGGCAAAGTTGGTGTGTTCGGTCTCGGCTACGGTGACATGTCCAATGCGATGCAGACGGATATCGCGTTGTGGATCGCGGCATTGCTGCTTGTGACCAAGTTGATCGCTACGATTGCCTGTTATGCCACAGGCGGTTGCGGCGGGATCTTTTCGCCAAGCCTGTTTTTCGGGGCGATGGCCGGATTTGTGATTGGTGGGATTTTTCAGAACTGGATGGGGTTACAGCATGATGAGAAAATCCTGCTGGCTGCCGTCGGAATGTGCAGTTGTTTTGGAGCGGTCGTTCACGCGCCCTGGAGTGCGCTCTTGATTGTGTTTGAAATGACGCACAGCTTCAGTATTATCCCTGCGCTGATTATCGGTTCGCTGGTCGGGCAGGGGGTTACGCACCTGCTTGCCCGAATCAACTTCTATGATGAAATTCTTGAGCAGGACGGCCATATCCTGCATACTGTTGCACCACCGCGGACGCTGAATGACTGGCAGGATCTGCCTCTTGTCACCATCGCAAGTAAACGCCCTGTTGTGATTACCGACTGGTCGGCTGAATCGTTGAGTGCGATGCTGATACAGCATCCGTACAACATGTTCCCGGCCCGAACCGAAGACGGCTTGCGTTGCGTTTCCCGCGTAGAATTGGAAGCTGCAGTAAAAGAAAACCGGCAACCTTCAACAGAACAGGTTGGTATTGCACGGCCCGAGCAGGTTGTCCGCGAAATTTCAGATATTTTTATCCAGACCCGTTCTGGAATGATCCTGATCATTGACCCGGAAACGGATCAGGTTACAGGATTGTTGACCCTTCACGACATCCTTCGCGCACAAGCCGCGCTGATGGAATAATCCCCCGTCGTTTACTCCACTTATTTTAATCTTATCCCTTACGATTACGCATCAGAGCGGCAATCGGCGGACTCGATGATGATGGTATTCGCCTGTTGTCGAATACGCACACATCGCCTTCGTCCTGTCTCATGCCGCCTGTCACGCAATCTTTCGCGCGGTTATTGGTAATAAAAAAGATACTAAATGAATAATTATTATAAAACTATTTGCTCAGATCTGATTTTGTGGCAGGATTAGGGGCAAGAGGGAGAAAGAAGAATCAGCAGGTTTGTTCTTTGGGATAGAGGAAGATGGAGTTGTGTGATGCCGAAAAAACAGCCAAATGTCGTGATCTTTTTTACAGATCAGCAGCGGTGGGATTCAAGCAGCCTGTACGGCAATCCACTTGATTTGACGCTGAATTACGACCGGTTTGCCCAAGAGGGAACGCACTGCTCGACGGCTTACACCTGTCAGCCGGTTTGTATGCCGGCGCGTGCGAGTTTGCAGACGGGGCAGTTTGCGTCTGTTGTCGGAAGCCCAACAAACGCTCATCCACTTTCAAAAGAATACAAGCGGTTGGGCAATTGGTTTCAGGAGGCAGGATATCGTACCGGTTATGTAGGCAAATGGCACTTGAGCGGTACTGAGCCGGTGCCAGAAGAGGAACGCAGCGGATATGATTATTGGCTCGGAGCCAATACGCTGGAGTTTTCTTCCGATTCATACAACACCTACCTCTATGACAATGACGGCAAAGAAACGTTTTTGCCGGGATATCGTGTGGATGCGATGACGGACGCCGGTATCCGGTATATGCACGAGAATCGTGACGAGCCGTTTTTCCTGATGATGTCGTTTTTGGAGCCGCACCACCAGAACTGCCGTGATGAATATGCAGCGCCTGCAGGCTATGCAGAGCGCTATCACAGTCGCTGGACGCCGCCGGATGTGGCGGGCGGTGACGGGTCTGCCGCGTGGCATCTGGGCGGATACTGGGGGTGCATCAAGCGTTTGGACGAGGCCTTCGGGCGGGTATTGGACGCGCTGCGGAGTATGGACCTACTGGATGACACAATCGTTCTTTATACTGCCGATCACGGATCGCATTTTAAAACACGCAACTCAGAGTACAAAAGAAGCTGTCATGACGGTTGTACTCGGATTCCGATGGCGTTGTCTGGTGGGTGCTTTGCAGGAGGTGGCCGGATTCGCCAGCCGCTGAGCCTTGTGGATATGCCTGCGACGCTGCTTGATGCGGCGGGGATTCAGGTGCCGGATTCCATGCAGGGGAAAAGTATTGTCCCCCTCATCGGCGGACGTACTGATGAGCGTCCGAAAGAAGCGTTTATTCAGATCAGTGAAAGCCATTGCGGTCGTGCGATCCGGACTGAGCGCTGGAAGTTTTCAGTCAAAGCAACGGATGCAAAAGGGCAGGACACGCAGGGCTCGCACTATGTCGAAGAGTTTTTGTACGACATGAAGGCCGATCCGTATGAGCAGAACAATCTCGCCGGAATCGAGAAACTTGCGGAAATCAGGCAGGAACTTGTCGGCCGTCTGAGAGATTGGATCAAGCGTATTGAAGGGCAGGAGCCGGTGATAGATCTTCTTGAAAGCCATTCCGGCGGCCAACTTTACGGAACGACTCTTGGATACAGTCCTCGGGTTTACCGTTAAATTCGGATTAGATATTTCCCGGGAGAATTGAGCGCAAACAGAAGTCGGTTGCGGATTTTGTGCGGTTTGTGACAGAGTGAGAAAACAATGGCGATGGAAAAACGAAAGCCGAATGTGGTTTACATTCTTGCTGATGACATGGGCTATGGTGACTTGTCCTGCCTGAATGCAGAGTCAAAAATCCGGACGGAGAATCTGGATGAGATGGCGCGGTGCGGGATGAAATTTACCGATGCACATTCAAGCAGCGCCGTCTGCACGCCGTCGCGCTACAGTATTATGACCGGGCGCTATAACTGGCGCTCGACGCTCAAGCAGGGCGTTTTGTTTGGCTATGACGAGCAACTCATCGAAACCGGCCGCATGACGGTGGCGTCTTATCTTAAAGGCAAGGGCTATTCGACCGCCTGCATCGGCAAGTGGCATTTGGGTTGGAAATGGTCGAGAAAAAGCGACAGCCCGGAAGACGTCGACTTTACAAAACCGATCCAGCACGGCCCGATAACTAACGGCTTTGATTATTTCTACGGGATTGCGGGATCACTGGATATGCCGCCGTATGTGTATGTCGAAAACGATCTGCCGACAGCCGTTCCTGACCATATTACGGAAAATACGGGCAAGCAGTTCTGGCGTAGTGGTCCGACGGCGCCGGATTTTGTTCATGAAGACACTTTCCCGAATTTTACGCGTCGCGCGTGCGATTATATCCGCGACCATAAAGATGAACCCTTTTTCCTGTATTTTCCTCTGCCGGCCCCTCATACGCCGATCCTGCCGATTCCTGAATTTCAGGGAAAGAGCGGTACAAACAGCTATGGTGACTTCTGTCTGATGGTGGATGACGTTGTCGGTCAGGTCCGGAAAACGATTGCCGAGTGCGGCTTGGGCGAAGATACGATCGTTATTTTTACCAGTGATAACGGCTGCTCTCCAATGGCCGATTTTGCCGAACTTGCAGAGGCCGGTCACAATCCGAGTTATATTTTCAGGGGGCACAAGGCTGATATTTATGAGGGCGGCCACCGGATTCCTCTTCTTGTTGAATGGCCGTCACTCGTGCCTTCTGCGTCGACATGCGGGCGGACTGTTTGTCTGTCTGATCTGCTTGCGACGCTGTCGGAGTATGAAGAAGATCAGCTGCCGGATGATGCGGGAGAGGATTCGGTCAGCAACTTGCCCCTTTGGAAAAATCCAGATGGGGAAAACGTTCGGGACGATATTGTGCACCATTCGATCGATGGCTCATTCTCTATCCGGAAAGGGCGGTGGAAGCTCGAGCTGTGTCCGGGGTCAGGCGGCTGGAGTAATCCGAAACCGGGCGAAGAGCCAGAGGGGGCGCCGCCGATGCAGCTGTATGATTTGGATGCCGATATCGGCGAGCGGCGAAACGAGTTTCATGATCATCCTGAAGTTGTCGCGGAGCTTACTGAAACACTGTCGGGATATGTAAGAAACGGTAGGAGTACGCCTGGGTCGCCTCAACGCAATACGGGGCCGTTACGGTGGCCTCAGTTGAACTGGCTTTCGGGAAACTGCTGATAACCTCAGAGAATACGTTGATGATCAGGCATCCGTTGCGCTGCAATGGTGCCTTTTATTTTTTCTATGAAAAGGAAAGTAACGATTTGTTGGAGAATTATACGTTAGTGTTGAGGTGACAGATTGCGTCTGTGTTCTCGGCTGTGTATAGTTAAAAGCGGAGGATACATGCAGGATAAAAACGAGAAGCACAAGCCGATTTCGTTCCGTATTCATCAGCCGCTCGGGCATGATGAAGATCCCAGTCATACCTTCTGCGATCCGACCCAGGCGCAGGCGACAACTGCGACGCTTTTCTTCCGCCAGCGCGAGATTTATTCCCTGCTGAAAAAGAGGATCGCGCCGGACTGGATGAACGCGCATCCGCACGCACCGTTATGCATATGGAGTGCGGGCTGCTCCTCCGGTCAGGAGGCGTGGGGGTTGGCGATGGTTGCGGCTGATTGCTATCGTGCGCAAAAGAAGTATGAAAATTTTAAAGTTTTCGGTACGGATATTAATCGGGATAGAATTAATGAAGCTCGCGCCGGTGTATATCCGCCAAATCTGCGCGATGAAGCGTTTCGGCCGGTATTGCTGCATCACGCACGGATTCATGATGACTTGGCGACGATTAAAACGGAGTTGCGGCCGCATGTCAGTTTCGGTGTTTTTGATATCCGGAAATGTCCGAATAATCACCGGTTTGCCTATATCGTGTGCAACCACGTGCTGCAATATTATACGCATGAGTTGCAGAAGCAGATCGTTTCCAATTTCCTTTCGGTTCTGGAACCGGGCGGACTGATGTATCTGGAGGGGCTGACGCCGTCAATTGCCGGAGAGTTGCCGATTAAAAAGTTTTCATCGGTAAAAAACGTGTTTGAGCGGACGGATGGCTGACTTTTTTCGCTAATGAATTGATATGACGGAATCCTGAAATGACGACGATTGACGATTTGTTTGAAACGCTTGCCGCTTTGCGCCACCCTGAAACCGGTTGTCACTGGGACCGCAGCCAGTCGTTGCCGGATATGCTTAAACCTCTGCGCAGTGAGGTGGAAGAGTTGGCCGAGGCCATTGGTAATGACGATACAGAGTCGATGGCTGAAGAGCTTGGCGATGTACTTTGGAATGTTCTGTTTCTGATGGATCTGCTTGCGTCAGAACGTGGGGTTGCTCCGCACGACGTGATGCGTCTGGTTCAAGAAAAAATGATCGCGCGCCATCCGCATGTGTTTGGTGATGAAACCGCATCAACACCGGAAGAGGCACTGGCCGCGTACAAAGCAGCAAAAGAGCGTCTCAAGAATACTTGACCATATCGGCTGCAGCGTCCGGTTCTTTTTTTGGGAAAGTCAGCATCTGCGCAGTCGCGTCACTTGACAATGCCGGCATCGGCTCGCACCGATGCCCCAGCATTGCCTTCGTGTTCGCTTCCACGCATCTGCTGACGCGTTTGCGTGGAGTATTCTTGATGTGATTAGAGAGCGGCTTCGATTGCTGCGATCAGATCCGCTTCCTGCTGGACGCCGACATAGCGGTTCACTTCGGTTCCGTCTTTGAACAGGATCAGTGTCGGGATACTCTGCACGCCGAATTTACCGGCAGCAGCCGTATTCTCATCGACATTGACCTTTGCGATCTTCGCTTTGCCGCCGATTTTGCCAGCGACTTCCTGAAGGATTGGTCCCTGCATCTGGCACGGTCCGCACCACGGTGCCCAGAAATCAACAAGTACTACGCCACTTGCAACTGCAGAATCAAATTCTTTATCTGTCAGCTCAACTACTCCACCAGCCATGGTTATACTCCTTTTTCAATAATTGCCATTCATGTTCAGACAATCTGCACCATCATTTTCATTGAGACACATTCAACTTCTTTGACGATAGTTATGCAAATGCGTTGCCGGAGTTCTTTTTTTTTCTGAAATAAAATACCCGTGCTTGTGAAGAACGTTGCATCTTCTCTTAACTCTATATGTTATCAAAATAAAATTTTCAAACAAGGTCAAGGCGAAAGATGCAATGATGTGATTACTTTGCTGTGACTGTGTCATTTTGAGAAAGTGAGACAGACTTTGCTCATGTCATTGCGTAACCATGCTGTCGACGGGGCAATAGTTGTCTGTCAGAAGAACTCCGCCGGTTGGGATACCGGTCCGGACGGCACTGACGGCCTGCTGCAGTCCGGGTTGTTTTATGAGTGTTCCACTCAGGTTGGCAAATGCGGTGCGGATTTCTGCAGGAGTTTGCGGCAGTTTGCCCAAGCGGCAGGCCAGCATCAGGTTTTCAGACGTTTCTCCTTTTTCAAAGCGGGGAAAGGTGACCACTTCTCCGAATACTGAGCCCATTGTTGTCGCGACTGACCGGTACAACCGCGATTTCTCCCCATCAAGTGCAGAGATGATATTCGCGACAATCACGCCGCCCGGAGCCATCCGCTTTTTGACAAGCTCAAAAAATTCTTGAGAGATCAGGTGCTTGGGAATACGGCCGCCAGCGGTATATGCGTCAAGGATCACATAATCCCAATCCTGTCCAGTTCCCTGGCTTAAGATCAGTCTGCCGTCTGCAATGTGGGAGACGATAGCCGGGTGCGTGCCATTTTCCGGAAATGAAAAGTATTTTTCAGCAAGGTGGAAGACCTGCGGGTCAATGTCGACGACGTCGATGCGGCTGCATCCATAGTCCTGATAAAAAGCTTGCGGGCCGATGCCGCCGCCACAGCCTATGACCAGTACGTTTTTCGGTTTTTCACCTGTCAGAATGACGCCGGTGTGAAGCAGCCGAACGTAGCCGCAGGCGGTTTCCGCAGGATTTTCCTGAGTTGCTGTCGCGGATTGATCGGCGGCGGGGGAGTCGTGATATGCAGATGCGCAGACAGCGCCGCTTTCAACCTGATTGTTAAACAGCATGTACCGGCACCAGTTCGTGTCGGGGCGGCGGGTTTCGAGATTGTATTTGCTTTCAATGACAGAAATGCGGTGGTAGGCCGATTCTATTGTTTCCAGATGCCGGTCAGGATCTCCCCACTGGCCCGATTCGTCAAACAACGCGTCATGCCGGATCATCTCCTCGGCATGAATCTGTCCCCACCAGCCGAGTCCGACCATCACAACGGCTGCTGCAACCGTAACGGCTTGCTTGAGTCCTTTTGACCAGAGACAGAGAAGCGCAACAGCTGCAAGAACGGCGCCGATGCCCCAGACAATCGCTGTCGTGCCGATCAGGTCGGTCAAAACGAACGTGGTCAAAAATGTGCCGAGGATTGACCCCAGCGTTCCTAGCGCGTACAGGCTGCCAGCCACGCGTCCGGCCTGGTGGAGCTGTTGCAATGACAACCGCACGGCAAAGGGGCTGACCATTCCAAGCAGTGCACTCGGCAGTGCGTACAGGGCAAGGCTTCCCAGAAACGCCTGCAGGCGGGGGCCAAGTGCTGGGGTTTTAATCAGCAGGTTGCCAAGGGGACTCGCTGTCGGCGGGATCAGAAACACGAGAAACGCGGAGGCGAGAATCAGCCAGCCCAGCACCCGTAGGTTCGGGGCGCGGTCGGCAACCAGTCCGCCAAGCCAGTAGCCGAGGCTGAGCGAACCGAGAAAAATTCCAATAATCGATCCCCAGACATAAATCGTGCTGCCGAAATATGGCTCAAGAATCCGCACACCGGCCATCTCCAATGCCATTAATGCGCTGCCGCAGATGACGACAACGGTTTTGAGGCGGAAGGTCTGCATTCGTTCCGCTGTCGGATTGATAGGCGTGTTGTCATTTGCGCTTTCGGGTGTGCCTGCGTTCTGATTGGCAGTTGTTTCGTTTTGCTTGTGTTTCTTTTGTGATGAACTCATCCATTCAGCTCCTGAAGCATGCTTTGAAGCATTTCCATCGGAAGGCCGACGACATTGCTGCGGCTTCCGTGCATCTGGTTAATCAGCTTTTCACCAGTTTCCTGAATTGCGTAGGCCCCCGCTTTTCCGTCCGCCTCGCCTGATTCGACATAAGATTCAATCTCGGAGTCGCTCAAGTTCCGCATGATGACTTCGGTTACATCGGCTGCCGCGATCCGCTGGCCGGTTGCCGTATCCAGTATGCAGACACCGGTGAAAACGCGGTGGACTTTTCCGGAAAGGTTGCGAAGCATTGCGCGGGCATCGTCTCGGCCAACGGGTTTGCCCAGAAATTCGTCATTCAGGACGATGAGGGTGTCGGCGGCAATGATAATTTCTCCCTGTCGGGCGGAATCAACCGATGCGGTCGCTTTTTTGCAGGCAAGCCGCATCGCCGCTTCTGCCGGTTTTTCTTCAGGCAGGATCGTTTCGTCTACGTCCGGCGCGACTTGCGCGAATTTTAGTCCCAACGCCGAGAGAAGTTCCCGCCGCCGTGGTGATCCGCTGGCCAAGAGGTAGTCGCGCTTTACAAAGGGTGTGTAGAGAAGGACTGATGTTTTGCCGAAGATATCGCCAAGGCGCTTGCGGTTTCCGGTTAGAAGCAGGCAGATCAGCGCGACCAGATACGGGATCGTGACGCCAAAGAGATTGATCGGGGCGAAGTCAATTACCCGCATGATGTTGCGGACGAATGACTGCCACGGAAGCAGCCGCCCTCCTGCAGCATTGCGTACGCGGATGCCGAGAAGAGCTTTACCGGCGGTTTGTCCCCAGATTCCTTCTGCAATTGTAGAATAGGCGCAGAGGCCGCCCATAGATAGTCCGTACCAGAGTAGCGCGTCGTCAGCAGTCAGTGAGGTGATCCACGTGTCGTTGCTGACCCAGAAGAAGCTGCCTGCAAGTGGGGCGATCAAAATGGTATCAATCAGAAATGCAAACGCACGTACTGCCGGTGAGGCGACACCGCCTGCGCGAAGGATCGCCGGATTGAAAGTCGCTGTCCGAGCATTTCGCCGGTCACGCCGTGCCTGCATGGTGATCAGGAAGAGTGTGATAAGTAATCCAACAAGCATGATACCGAGCGAGAGTGGCCCCATCGCGTTGTTTTGCAGCAGTGTCGTCACCAGTTTCGTCGAGTGGCCCTCATGCAGGAACACATGCGCGCCAGCCGGGTCTGTCCGGACGATCAGTAGCGATTCGTTTTGCGGCAGGCTTGCAAGCCCGGAGCTTTGGAGTGCCGCAAACTCCTGCGGAATATCGATGCGGGTCGTTTCCTTCCAGACTTGTGTTTGCAGATCCTGCTGCAAGAGATTGATTGCCGCAGGGGCCTGGTTTGCTTCTTCGGTAAGAGTAGCCTTCTTTTGCCAGTTGGTTACGGCGTATTGGCCATAGCCTTTGCCTTGCGAGGGTAGAACGTCCCAGTGCTTGTTTTTACGGACAGCCTGCCAGAGACCGGATTCGGCAAATCCGCCGGTTGACTGGCGCCAATAGGCCTTCAGCAGCGAGTACTCGACAAGCAGTTTTGCCTCTTGCGGTGTGCCGATCACTGGGATCTGGCTGTGTGCTTTCCATTGTCCGTCTTCGAGAATAAAGATGATAAGGCCGTTTTCCTGGCTGATGGCGTAGAGATGATCTCCGTAAACAACCGCGTCTTCAAATTGCAGGCCGCCTGCGCTGGCGATTCGCTTGGTCTCCATCGATGCCGTATCCAGTTCCGTGACCGTTCCATCAGCGTAGACCATCCAAAGGTGGTTTTCAAATGGCAGCATCTTGATGAGTTGCCCGCGCAGTTCCAGACGCTTGTTCCACTCGTTGCTTTTCGGTGATTTTGTGGAAAACAGGATCGTCAGCGGATTGTCTTCTCCTGCCTGCCTCAGATGAACGGCCAGATAGACGGTGTCTGCAAATTCAACCAGCGTGGGGTTACTGACCTGCTCGGGGCCGTCGCAACCGGTCAGCAGTAGTGTGCAAAAAAGTAAAAGAACGACCGGCATTCCGCACAGGCGTTTTATGCGGATCAACGAAGAGATGATGCATTTCGTCATTGTGAATACTAACATCGGCGTGCCGGTTATGCCGTCCGGTTTTGTCATCAGTTTATGGTCTTTCTTATGGCTTTGCAGCAGATTAGTACTGTGGTTTGCCTGCGGTTGCGGCAATCCTCCCATACAGCCTTTATCTTTGGTACAGAATCTATAACAGATTTTCGCGGCTGGGGCAAACTTTTCCGCGTGATTGATGGTTGTGATACATGATATTGATAATAGCCTTCATAATTCATCCTATGTAATAAATCTGTGCAAATTGTTCTTCTTGAGGAAAAGGTTATTGCTGGGGCGGGGTTTTCTTGACAACTTTAACCGTTTGCGATAAAACAAAAATACTTCAGTTCGAAGATCGGGCAGGGCGGGTGCCGCTGTCTGTCTTTTTGTTGGAGTTTTGCGAGGGATAAATCGGTTGCCAAAACCGTGCGTCTGCTGACAACTATTTATTGGCGAAGACGGGTTTAATATGTTTAGACTATAATAATGTCTAAGCATCGATCTGCCCCGGCAATGTGTTGGCGTAAAAAGGAGTGTACCACAGCTGATGGAAAATAGTGGGTTTCTTCCCAAAGCAATCCAGCATCTGGATGACCGGCGCAGTATCGAGCAGTCGCTTCGCGAGAAGCCTGTTGCCACGATCCGGGGGCAGTTCTGGAGCCAGATGCGAGCGTTTCGTCAGTTTTATGACGAGCACTTGGTGGAGCTGATCCGTAACGGCTGTACATATCCGGATATGCCGATCGAGCTGTCTGCGCAGGATACCTGTTTGCTGAATTTCGGAACTTGCCCCGAGTTACTCCGGCTTGACCTTTTGCATCTGAGTGCTTCCCAGCAACCGGATCAGGAAGTGGCCGAATTATCGCCTGCCATGCAGGATACGTCGCACAAGCTGCTACGAAAACTGTTTTTGGCATATGGCGAAAACCACGGATGTACGCGGATCTATAACCTCGAACCGTGGCTGCAGGAGATGCACAACGATTGTCTTGATACCGATTATGCGGAAAAAATGCGCCAGCATATCGATCACCGTCGGCAGGCAATGAACGCGGTACCGCGCGGGCTTGCCAGTGTCGGTCTGCGGGATCAGGCGCTGTCTGAGCTGATGCAGTGCTTTCAACAGTTTCGCGATGTGCTTGAATCCAGCCATATGCTTGAACACGATAAATCAAGCTTTACTGGTCGCCGTGAATTTGCGCGAACGATGAGCACGATTGAGCAGGCGATTAAGCGTGCCGAAAATGAACTCGGTGTACGGCAGGGAAAAGACCGCTCACAGATTCGCGAGTTGTTCGAATACTGGAAAGAGTCGTCTTATGAAATCTTTGAACTCAACCGGAAACTGCGCAGCACGTGGGCAGGCAATAAGCTGGATACCAGTATCGCGCTTCTGATGCAGATGTTCACGACAATTCAAGCAACGGCACAGCGGTGTGCGGAAGATGATGAAACGCCGTATGCCTTGCGGCGGATCTTTTCGGCGCAGGATCTGACACAGACGGTTTCGCGCGTTGTCGTGGAAAATGCGCTTGAGGCATTGATGTTGTTTGATCTTGTCGGCAAGCCCGACCTTGCCGCCCAGCGTCTTGAAACCCGCCGTTATGGCCCGCTTTCCGTGCTGCTTTATCCTTGTGTTGGAAAAGCCCGTTATAGCTCTGAACTGCGTGATCTCTTTGGCTCGTCTACCGCAGGCAACGACAGCGAAGGTCCCTTGCGTGACTTCGATTTCGATCGCCGCTCAAAATATCCGCTCAACTGTATTGTCATGCCTGTACTGACCCCGTCAGACAGTGTGGTTGTTGATCTGGCTGACGCGTGGCTTGAATTTAAAAGCTATTCGCAGCCGGGGGCATACCGCAATACGGTTGAAGAAGCTAAACGGCTGTTTCCAGATCTGTTTGACCCGCGTGCGAATGCAAACGGCCCTGTTATCCGGACGCGTCGGGCGCTTGCGAAATATATTACTGCGATGATCCGCTGGAGCCGTACCGGAGAGATGGAAGATCTGCCTCGTTTTGACAGCTTCCTGAAATGGGCGCGAAGCCGGATGCCCAGCCCGCAGTTGCTCAGTCCTCCTCGTCACCGTGCGACGCTTGCGTACTTTGCCGATGCTTCGCCGAAAAAACGGGAGTTTATCTATCAGCAGCATCTTGGCGAACGATATGAAATCGACCGGAAACTGGTGGCAATTCACTTTCTGAAAAAAGACTGGGATGCAGTCAAGATCGACGTGATGCAGCTGCCTGCGGAGTTACGCGAGAAAAAGACGCTGGTCAAGGCGTTTGAGCCGCCGAAAGAGTGGCAGATCATGCCGAAAGACCGGACAGAAACGTTTATTCTGCAGTTTATCCAGTCTGATTCAGAGCTGAAGGCGGCGCTGGTTGCGATGGAGAGCCAAGTTAACCTTGATGTTCAGACGCTGCAGCAGAGGCTCCGTCAGCAAAAAGCGGATCCGCTTCCGCCGCAGTTGGCGTATCGTAAAGTTCTGGGGCATCATGAGCGTCAACTCCTGGATTCACGCATGAAGGCTGATGAAAACAATGACCGTAATCTGAACGGCCTTTTGTTTGCTGTGGACGGGAATATGCCTGCGGCAATCGAAGAGTTGACAGCCTTTATTAATCAGTGGGAGAAAACCCCGATTACAACGCGGCGGGATACCGCCCGTGCCTTTGATGAGTCGTGGTTCATGCAGATTGGCAATCGCAAACAATTCATTCCTGATGATCCCGAAGGCGAGGGAGATGCAGAAGACTTGGCCGGAATCTGCAGCTTTGCACACTACAACCTTGGCTGGCTATACAGACAGGCAGGGAATCTGCAGGCAGCCCTTCAGTGCTTTACCCGTTTTGAGCAGTTGGCGAAACGCTATCGGTGGCACTTGTTTGCGGTGTACGCCGGCGAAATTCTGCAGGAGCTAGGTCGTGAAATACGCGGTGGTGGCAAGGTGGAGGGAGACTCCGAGCAGGCAGGATCTCTGACGGATATTTAAATATATAAAATTTATTTTTATTCTCTCTATTTGTGGTATTTCTAACTTGCGTTTATTGTGCTTCAGGCAGACAATTCAAACGGAGGATATGCTCAATACCCGGACAGAAAGGGCCTCACTTGGTCATTGATAAACTGAAAGCCCTGTTAGGTGGTAATCAGAAAAAACGTAAACGTATTCTGATCGTGGATGATGAAGACCATATTCTTGAGTTACTGGAACTTCATCTTACACGGATGGATTATGTTGTCACCAAAGCAAATAGCATTGAGCGGGCGCAAAAGATCGTTAGCCAGAATTCAGATATTCGTCTTGTGATTACGGATATTTCGATGCCAGGCGGTAGCGGTTTGTCCCTGATCAAAAATATTCGCAAAGACAAAACGAACAGGCGTATTCCTGTTTTGATTTTGAGCGGGAAACTGCCGATGGCGGCACTTGAGGGGCTGAAGCAGGACTTTGAGAGGGTCGAAGTGGAGCAGAAACCGATCAAGGCAAACCGGCTGAAAGAGCTTGTTGAGCAGGGAATCAAGACAGGGTTTACCGATACTACAACAGTGTGACATATTCTGCAGATCTTGATCATCAAACATAATATATCAATAAAACGGGGAGCCTGAAAAGGCTCCCCGCGTTCGTTTGCTGAAACTCATTTGGTGCTTGGGGCGATGACTAATTTCTCAAGAAGTCAAAGAGATCGCTTTCCCGGATCACCGGGATGCCGTATTGCCGTGCCGTATCGATGGTCTTGCGGTACTCATCAACGCGTATCTTCTTTTCCTTGTTAGAGATTGCATTGACTTCATCCGGGATGCGTCCCAGAACGATATAGTCAGTATCGATGTCAACAGTGTCGCTGACGGTTCCGCCATACTCTTGAATCCGGCTCTTGATCAGATCCGGGCTGTAGAAAACCGGTTCACCTGTCAGAACATACTTCAGTTGGCGTTTTTTGCTGAAGAATGGGTTGGAGATATAATCGCCAACCAGAATCGGGTTCATCGGGTCCATTGCCTGGATGGATTCATCTTTCAGTTCAACCAGCGGTTCGACGCGGGTGTTATCTTCGCCGCCGCTGCAGAATGGGCAGTACAGTTCTTCCGGTGACTTGGAAACGTAGCCGCATTTGGGGCAGGTCTTGGCATGGCCGCGGCCATCGAGAATTGCGGCGACACTTGTAGTCGCATCGACCTTGGTGATTTCAAGCGTTCCAAGGGTGACCCAGTGGTTCAGGCGCCAGCGGATTACCGAGAACTGCATTCCGCGGTGGACATTGTGTGACTTTCCGATATTGATCACGGCGAGTTTATTCTGGAGATCCGCGTCAATGATTGTACCGTCATATTGTTCGCCCTGAACATTTTCGCGGCTGGCGATTGCCTGTTGCTTGCCGTTGATGGCCTGGCGCAGTGACTGGATTTCGCTCTCAAGTTCACGTACACGGTTCAGGCTCGCCTGCGTCAGAGCTTGCTCCCGTTCTTCAAGCCGGCGTTTTTCATCTTCGATGCGCTTCTTGGCCGACTTCTCATCAAGGATCTGTTGCTTGAGTGAGTCGATTTCCGCTTTCAGTGTTTTGTCATATTTACCGCGTTCGGTGTCCATCTGTTGGCGCAGGGTGACAATTTGTGCCTCAGCTGCTTTCAGGGCGTTGCGGGTGTCTTCTGCTTTGCGCTGGGCTTCCTGTGCGCGGCGGCTTTCTGAGTCGATATCGCGGCGGGTATTCTGAACTTCTTTTTTCAGGCCAACCAGTTCGGTTGTCAGTTTGTCGCGTTCATCGCGCACGATTGTGCTTTGAGCGATGATATCGGCAACACTGGTGTTACCATGTTCATTGACAAACACGGTTGCGTCGTCTTCGCTTAATGATTTTTTCAGGATATAGACTTCGGATTGTTGTGAAAAATACATTCCGCCAAACCCAGCGGCGAGCCCACCCAGCAGCACAACTGCAATCCAAACGCCGACCCCACTTGATGACTGATTTGCCATTCGCATTTCTCCTAAATGAAAGCGTTTTGTTTCCTGTTTTTTTTATAGCAGCGAGTGTGATGGCAACACCCTATATTCCGGTTTTACTCATGCCGGTGCTATCATGCATAGGTCTGACGATTCCGCCAGATATATTTCCTATAAAATAGCAGGTTGTCCCTGTCAAGTAAAGACATTGATCGCGTGTTTTCGGTTATCGTGGATTTTCCACGAGTTGTCTTTGCGTGTCACGGCGAAAAACACTTTATGGTAATTTATCGTCACGTTTGCCTCATAACCTGATCTTTTCGTTCTGATTTCTCAGATATTCTTGTTTTAAGGCGGTGGAATGGTAATTTCCCTATGATTTATGTGATGTGATGATGTGTCGGGCGGAGTGAAATTGACACGATTTTGTTTTTTAGGCTGTTGTGACATGCCAATTAATGAAAAAAAGACAGATCCAGCTATTACCGGAAAACAGTATTTACAGCAGAATTGGTGCTTGTCAGGTTTGCTCAAACCCTGTAGCTTATTGT
>QKHZ01000064.1 GCA_003249795.1 bacterium
CGGCGATGCTCGGATGCCGGGGTGCGCTGAAGGGCGTGGGCGAACATTGGTTACGCACGGTCAGAAGCGGTTTCATGGCCGTTGATAAATTGCATGAAATTGATCCGACGCGGCCAGTGTTTACGCATGCTGGAGACTTTGTCGGCGACATTTATACGACAAATCACTATCTCTGTCTGACGCCGCTGCAGGAGAGAGAAGAGTGGCTTTCAGCGTGGGCCGAGAAAGGGGATATGCCGTTTCTGGTTGTCGAGTTCGGCACCCCATTTTACGCGACATTCATGCGGGGACGAAACGGATATGGCAATGCGCAGAAGTCGGAGCCGCTGGCGACGGAGTATGTGGCGACATACTTCGGTGAGAAGGCGTATCAGCTTGAGGATCAGGAATACCGCGACTATCTGCGCAGGGATTTCATCAAGGATCAGCAGTATGGTCCGCATCACACTTACAAGCCGCTCAGTTCATGTCTCACACCGACGTTGGAGGCGATTCAGGAGTTGTTCAACCGCAACACGTTCCGCAGCTGGCGCACGGCCGGGATCACTGGCGGCATGATCCCGTGGGGAATGCATGGATGGGACAGTACGTGCTTTGACGGACAGGTGGAAAAGAACAGAGTCGGCTGGAAGCCTGGAGAGCGCGGAACGTATCTGACAGAATATCCGCGGAATCTGGCGTATGCGTTTCAATCTGCCGGAGTCACGCTGAATCGTGGTGCGCAGGCGGTGGTCGAAAATAACAGCGAAACGCTGGCGTGGATCGCAGGCGCCGGAGAGTCGTTTACCGATAAGGCGCATCTTTTTTCACCGGGCGAAAAGGTCGCCAAGCAGATCGCGCTCTTGAACGATACCGCACATCCGCAGTTGTATGAGTGGCAGGTTTTGGTGTCGACGATCGACGGGTTGTTGTATCGCACAAAGAAAACAGGGACGATCGCCGCGGGGCAGACGCTGCTGGAGGAATTTTCTTTTGTTCTGCCGCGCGAGTTTGCCGAGAAGCGGACGGCGGTGACAATTCAACTCACGGCCAATATCGGAACACACAGTCATAAGGATGCGTTCGCTATCGAGATCCTCAAGGCTTCCGGCATCGTAAAGAAAGATGATCTTTTCGTGTACGATCCAGCTGCAGAAACCACGGCGATGTTGCGGGCGTCGGGTTGGCGGGTGCGTACATGGCAGGATGAAGCGGGGTTGGTGGTGATCGGGCGGAATGTGCTGGCGGATGATCCAGCTCTTCTTGCGCGTGTCGAGCGGCATGTGGAAAATGGCGGGCGGGCTGTGATCATGGAGCAGAAACCGGAGTGGCTCTCAGAGCAGATGGGATTCCGCGTTGCAAAGCATATGGCGCGGCGTGTGTTTCCGCTTTCGGGCGCGGCGGGGCTGTGGGAGGAAATGGACGCGGAGCTGTTGCGCGATTGGCGCGGCAGCAGCAGTTTGATCCCACCGACAAATCCGGATGTAAAATCGGTCATCGAATTGACGCGGGCGCCGAAATATGGCTGGCGCTGGGGAGGTCGCGGCGCTGTCAGCAGCTGCGCGATTGAGAAGCCGCACTATAGCGGGTGGACTCCTCTTCTGGAATGCGAGTTTGATCTTGCGTATACGCCACTGATGCAGCTTAACTACGGCAGCGGCTTACTTGTGTTCTGCGGACTGGATCTGGAAGACCACGCTGCGGATGATCCGGCTGCGCGCTGGGCGCTTGAGCGTGTGATTGCCGGAGCGATGGAGACGCCGGTCATTCCCCGCTGTAAAACTGCGTTTCTCGGAAACGAGCAGGATGAATCGCTTTTGCGTCAGGCTGGGGTTGTGTATGAAAAAACGGATTCGCTGCGTGAGGGCGATGGCCTGTTGATTGTCTCTGCAGATGAGCTGTCGCAGATAAAAGGGATCGATGAATTTGTTTCAAACGGCGCGCAGGTTTTTGTTCTCGCTTCACGGAGTGATGGGAAAATAGCCGGTGGCATTACGCTGAAGAAAGACGAGCATTGTGCCGGTTCGTTGTCTGTGCCGCAGTGGCCCGTGTGCAAAGGACTCAGCGCGTCTGATTTGCGCTGGAGAACCAATAGCCTTGCGTACCGGATTGACGGCGGGTGTGAAACGGGAGTTGAAGGCCTGCTCGGGCGCAGACAGGTCGGGAAGGGGGCGATATACTTTTGCCAGATTGATCCGGATCTGCTTCAGGCAGATGAAAAGACTTATATGCGGTTTACCCGCTGGCGGCAGACGCGGGCGATCTCGCAGTTGCTGGCGAATCTTGGCGCAAGTTTTGAGGCAGATAACCTGTTCTTTCATCCGGAACGTGCCGGTAAAGGCGAGAGCCTGTCACTGGTTGGCGAGTGGAAGGCAATGTTGACAACGCCGCTTGAGCCGCTTGCGGACGGAAAGCATAAAGACAATGGCATCTCCGAAAAGGCGAAGAGTCTTGTTCTTGTGGATAGTCCGGAAGACGGGTTTCAGAACGTGACTCTTCCGAGCGCATGGGAGAACTATGGCGAAGGATGGGAAGCGGCTGACGGCGAGGCGGTGTTCCGCAAGACGGTGACGATTCCTGCGGCATGGGCAGGAAAGAAGCTGGTGCTGAGTCTGGGGCCGGTGGATGATTTCGATATGACATTTTTTAACGGCGTCAAGGTCGGAAGTGTTGATGTGAATACGCCTCAATACTGGAGCAAACCCCGCGTGTATGAAATTCCGGCAGCGCTTGTGAAAGAGGGCAAGGCGGTCATCGCGGTGCGTGTGTTTGACCATTGGGGAAGCGGCGGGATGTATGGGTTGTCGGAGATGTTTTCCCTGTCGCCTGCCGAAGAAAAAGCGGAAGACAAAGCGGGTTCATATTACCATGCCGATTACCGCACTGATTTCTACCTGGGTGACGACCCCTACCGCTACTACCGCTGGTAGCGGCTGGGGGCTGTTTCATTCCTGAAAAGTTTTCGGGCTTTCTGTGGCATGGCCGGTTATTTGGTTAAAGGCAAAAAAACATGAAAATATCTATTTCAAGTACTTGCAAAGGGGATTTCGTGTGCTATGGTTGATATAGAACCGGAGAGCAAGAAGGATAGCGATGATCTCATTAAAGGAAATCGGGCGTCTGTGCGGCGTTTCGGAATCAACGGTCTCCAAAGCGCTGAAAGACCATCCGGCCGTGAGTCAGAAAACCCGGCAGCATGTGCAGGAAGTCGCGCGCAAACATCACTACGTGCCCAATGCCCACGTGCAGGGAATCCAGAGCGGACGAAGCCAGTGTATTGGTGTTGCGGTTAACGATTTCGGCGATCCGTATTCCGGACGGATTCTGTGTGCGGCGCAGGAGGTGCTGCATGAAAAAGGCTTCGACCTGATCATTATCCCGTGGGATCTGATGGTGGGGAAAAACGAAGGCTTGTTCGACCGTTTTGCCTGCCGCCGTACCGATGGCGTCCTTCTGTTTCCGACGGCGGAAATTCCGGATACGAAAACGATTGCCCAGCTGAAGAGTCTCGACGGGCCGGTTGTGCAGATCGACCAATGCTGGCAGAACGAACGGTTCGGGTATGTCGGCAGCGCCAATGAAGACGGCGGGAGCCAGGCTATTGAGGCTTTGGCTAAGCGCGGATGCCGCCGCATCGGGATGATCGGTTACGGTAGGATCAGCTCCGGCCGCGAACGGTTGCAGGGGGCGCTGAATGCCCTTCAGAAAAACGGGTTGTTTATGGATCAATCCCTCTTTCTCGATCTTGGTTCGGACAAGGAAGACGATCAGAAAAGCCGCAGTCTTCTTTCAAAATACTTCAAACAGAAAAAACAGCCGGACGGTATCTTCTGCTTTAACGACCGCATTGCAGCGCTTGCCATCAAAGAAGCGAAGGCGGCTGGACTCACAATTCCAGATGATCTGCAGGTGATCGGTTTCGGGAATCTTCCTGTTGGCCGTTTGATCAGTCCGGCGCTTACAACGTTTGACCAGCAACCGGAACTGATCGGTCGCAAGGCGGCAGAACTCCTGTTAAATCATATTGACGCGACTGCGCGAAAAGCAGATGCCGGCGTGCGTATTGTCGTTCCTGTGAAGTTAGTTGAACAGGGCTCGACATGCAACCCCGGTAGGAGGATTTGACATGGGCAGGGATCTGATGAAAAACAAATGTTCCGTTTGCGGTGGTCGCCGGTGTGGTGATGTGTTGCGGCGGGGATTCACGTTGGTTGAGTTGCTGGTGGTGATTGCGATTATTGCGATTCTGGCGTCATTTCTGATGCCGGCGGTGCAGCGGGCGACAAAGATGGCGCGCCAGTCGTCATGCATGAACAATCTCAAGCAGGTCGGGTTGATGGCGCTGCAATACACAAATGATGGTGACGGGGTTTTTCCGCAGCCGCGCAATAATCTGTATTACTGGAGCAATCAGCTTTGTGACAGCGGCTATGCAAAAGCGTCGCAGGTCTTTATGTGCCCTTCCTTTGAGACGAAGGTTTATACCAATA
>QKHZ01000268.1 GCA_003249795.1 bacterium
GATATATTCGCAGCCCCAGCCAGCCATCAGAATGAGAAACACACGAAAAAAATACACGAAACATATAAGATAACGAAAGAACATCATTCCCGGGAAATAGTACGACAATAAACTCATTAATCCGCCAGAGGCAACCAGCAGGCTGATAAATGCGGCCAGCGATACTGAAATGAACCAGACATTCCTGACTCTAAGCGCGGCAACAACCGCAAACAGCAGTGGAAGAATTCCAATATAGATTATAAAAGACCCCCCTCCGGGATTCAGCATCCCTGCATGCATGCCGGAGATAAGCAAGCGAAGGATATCGAATGAACCTTGAAATACGCAGAGAGTCATATATGTACCGATTTCAGTGTTGAAGTTCTCTGCATTTCGGCCTGGAGCCATTGAAACGGTTTCGTACATGATGCCATAAAGATTATAGAGGTAAAAGGCGCAAATGCCTATGAATGCGACCAAAGGTAAAATATTATCCGGTTTCAACGATAATAGCGCTCGCAATGAAGCTCGATATCGGATTGCCATCGGTATCTGAACCGCAACAAGCATCAGCAACATTGGAGGTGAACAATAGGGCTGATTCCCAAAAAAACCGATAACCGGAATAATCGAGCCGGCCCAAAACAGCCATGATTTTTTTTCTGTATAGAATCGGCAAAAAAAGTATAACGCCAGGGGAAGGTAATAATACACCCGTAATTGAAAATAGATCGATCCTTGCGTAAACAACGGGATAAATGTTGCCATCACGACAATTACAGAGCTCAACCAATGGCGGTACCACAAACGACAAAGCAGACAAATACCGAGAAGAAAAGGGATCTGCTCGATAACAAGTTGGGCTTGATACAGGATCATCGGGGTTGTGACGTCAAGAAATTTGCCGACGAGGATTATAAAAAAGCTCGCCGGTATGAGTGATGTTATCTGTTCCAGATATGCAGGTCGCCCGAAACTGGCATATGGAAGCCACATTGCATATTCGTTATGATTGCAATAGACATTATAAAAATAGCGAAAGGCCAGATATCCCGAATTTGAATCATTATTCGGATAGTTGCCAAACGATAAAAAGTACAGACAGGTGATCAGTAAAAACAGCGCAACAATGGGGAAGAGGCATAATAAGAATTTTGTGCGGTTCCATTTCGTATAATGCGTCATCGTCGCCCATTCTTTGAGAAAAGCAGCGTTGGTATTAATATATACATACTACAACTTTTATTCATGCCACTGGCATCCTAAACGCATGCCTTTTACATTTCCAAAGGATAGTGTTTTCGCAGTGAAAGCGCATTATATATTAAATCCCTCATGCCGCTACAAGAAAAAGATACAGACACAAGATTTGCATGAGAAGGCTGGAGTACCGATACTGCAATGACAGGTTCGCCTTTGGTCTGCCAGTAGCGATCCAAATCTGTAGTGGGCTAACAGAGAATATGGGCGGATCTGCCTGTCATGTCATATTGGCCATGTTTGCATCCGATGCGAAGATAGTAGCGGTGATCCCGTGTATTTTACAATCGCGATTCAGATGAGCTATCATTCGAAAAATGCGAAATGCAATAGTTGTGAAGTGCCGGCCCGACTGGGCGCACGAACAGGATGCATATTAATCGCTTCAGGTGGTTAAACCGTGATGATTTGATATAGGCAGAAGTTTATCCGAAATGATTTTCCAGAAAATGGTTTTCACTTCCATCGGGATTAATCAGACGGATATTTCTATATAATTTGCATTCGCGAAAAAACATTTTATCCAGCATATCGACATCATATTTATTGAAACGTTGATGCCTGTAATAATAATGTATATTTGAGAAGCTTACATTTTCGATAAGATGATTTTCATCATATCCCTTGATTGTCGTTCCTAACGGGCCGCTGTCTGAATAAAAGTTTTTTACATAAATGCCACCGATATGCCCACGTTCCTCATCTGTCGAGTAGTAAGACGGGCTGATCTGAAATGAAAAGTCATACCATGTCTTGACTCCTTCGACATAGATATTTTCATAGCGAACATCACGAACTACGGAGTGGTCAATGATGCAGCCGCCGATTCCAGGGCCGTTGTGGATAATATCAATGTTCTCGAATAGAATGTCTTCCAGCAAATCCGCTTGAGAGGTGTGACCTATCTCGAGGCATTTGCCTACGCGGTCATTCCACAAGACAAGATCGCGGAAGACAAGATGACGCGACTGCATGCTAAGCGTCCGACGTGTCTTGATGGCGATGCAGTCGTCTGCGCACTTTAAAAAGCAACGTTCTACCAACAGATTATTGCAGGAACGAGGCTGGATGCCATCTGTATTCTGAAGCCATGTAATCGCTTTGTGATTGCGGATAATGGCATCCTCTGTTCCGGAAACAACAATGTTCCAGTAGTTGGAATTGTAGATTACAGGGCCATCGAAAACGATCTTCTTTCCTTTGAAAAAGCAGACGAATCCTTCGCGACCAGCATCGTCCATCCACTTCTCACCCATTCGCGAGCCCTTGTTCTCGCCGACATCGCGCGGGCAGGTCGTGCCGTCAAGAATTCCTTGTCCAAGCAATCTGGCATTGACAACTTCCTCAGCAATCACGCCCGCGCGGACAACTGCACCACGGGAAAGATAGACATCATGACCTGAAGTTAACGGTAATTTATCACCTTCGATTTCATGCAAGCCCGGAAGAAAATACAGCGTCTTGACAGTACCATACGAAAGATCAGCCAGACTGTGGTTGCCGGGTTCGATCCATTTAATCTGATCCGCTTCGCATGAATTTGCAGGATTTGTGCAAATCGTATCGCCAAGAATATAAACGGTGTAAGCCGGTGTGTCTTCGTTTAAACCGTAGTTAATTTCCATTGTGCCATATCGTGCGGACGGGATCAGAATTTCAATCGTATTTCCATCAATATTCACGGGCAGATTTTCTTTGAGCGACGGGCGAAAGACAGCTGATTGCACTGACGCAGGAAATTCGAGGCGCAATTCAATCGCACTATCCGCCGCATACGTCAGCCAGCCCTCACCGCCGCCATTGGCATGTGGATATTCAACTATTGACATGGCATCATTTACCGCAAGCGGTCCCCACGCCTTTTCCCCCGGACGTCGAATACCAGCGTTGATGACAGATGCAGGGATTCCTGAAACAAATGATTCATACTGAAGATCTTTGTTGTCGCGGCTTGCGAATGTATCGGCGTTGACAATTTTGATATGATGTTTGTTCATGCTCTTTCGATGCGCTTCATTCGGTTCGCCGCGTTCCAGTGAATAAAATTTAACTACGCGGTGAGAAAACGAATGTTCGATAAATACTTCCATCATGACGCGGCCGCAATACAGATCAAATTCATTGTCTGAAAACCCTTCGCGATCAATCAGGATCTCCATGGCAGCGAGATTCTCATATTCATGCATACGTTTGCCGCTGAGTTGGTTCTTTCGAGTAAACAAATTGCCAAAATACCGTTGTTGACGGGTGAATACGTCCGCATCAAACGCAGCTGCTTTTCTTGTCGTTACCGGAATGAGCGTGATATAGATACCAGCCTGATATGCATCCTCGAATATTTTATCCAAGGCATATAACAACGCATTCCCATAAAAATTCCCGTCTTCATCCGTCAGCGCATTGTCATCCAGAATCAAGCGGATCATGTTGATCCCATCAAGAAGCAAATGTGACATATCTATCGTATCTTGACCGTCTGCAAGAGAAAGCGTGATGTCGCGACTTCGGAATTGAAGAGGCATAAAATAGCGATCATGGAAAATGCCATTCTTTACGCTGAAGGGAGTGGCGTAGTTCATGCGAATTCCTTTTCTATTTTAAAGGATGAATTGCACACCGGGGGAAGGCAGTTGTACCTGAAAATTATTTTGAGTGCATGCGTCCGAAAATGCTTCCGGATCAACAGTGTTTTCGGCAAACATGTCGTAATGCATCGGAATCGTAACGCGTGGCTTGACCACGTGCACGATCTCACATGCCTGTTGCCAATTCATATTCCCATACTTGCCGTTGATGCAGATAAACAACAAGTCCAGCGGTTTTGATCTTTGCTCGCATTGCTTGATAATATTTTGGGATATTGAATCTTCGTATTCGGTGTCACCAGTGATATATCCGGTCCACTCGCCGCGAGTCAGCAAAAATCCGATCGCCTCCGGATCAGAATGAATTGCGGGTAACGCAACAAGTTCCCATCCGTCAATGGTATATTTCTGTTCCGGCTCCAGAACATAAACTCGCTCCGATTCGATCTGGTCTGCCACTGCTTTGTGCTGTACGCTAGTCGGGCCGAATAGCTTGCACTTGGGAAATAAGTGCATCAGATAGATGACGGTTTCAGGATCGTAGTGATCCAAATGATCGTGCGTACAAATCAGCACATCTGGCTTTAACTCTTCAAGTGGCATAACCGGTTGATGCAGTCGCGTGAATCCGGTCTTTTTCTCAACCGAATCGCTCCAGTACGGATCGACAACAAGCTGGCTGCCATCGTCTTCAAACAGAAAACCGCCTTGCCCGAGCCATGTGATGTTCATTCTGTGCAACTCACTTTTTTGAAACTGGCGGAGTTCCTGCAATCGAGCGACTACGCGCCAGTTTTCGTGAGACGCCGCCGTCAATCACAAGCGTCTGTCCAGTTATGAATCCTGCGGCATCAGAGGCCAGATAGACAGCAAACTCGCCGACATCACTCACGTTCCCGATCCGTCTGATCGGAATGTCTTCAGCAACTTCATCACGGTTGAATCCGGCGACATTCGACATCCGTTCGACTTCAATATAACCGGGCGCAATATTGTTAATCCGGATTCCGAGTGGTCCGCTCTCAAGCGCAAGTTGCCCGGTCATCGCGTGGATCGCGCCTTTACTCATGGCGTATAGCGTCCTTCCCGGAACGCTTGTGTCCTGTTGCACAGAGCCGATATTCATGATACTACCGCCGTGCTGATTGTCGCGCATAAGTTCAATTTCACGCAGGCAGCAGAATAGCGTGCCCTTGATATTGACATCACTTAATTTTCTGTACAACGCTGGCGTAATGGTTTTGAAGTCGACAAATCCAGGATCCCAACCCGCATTGTTTACCGCAATATCCAGACCGCCCCATGCTTTAGTGATTGCTTCAAACATACCTGCCAATGCATCATCGTCTGAGAGATCGGCCTGAACAATATGCGCATCGCGTCCGAGCCGGATGACTTCATCGCGCAATGACTCTGCTTCACCAGCTTCAGACCGGTAATGCAAAAACAGGTCTGCACCGGCTTCGGCAAGCGACAGCGCAATGCCGCGTCCGATCCCTTTTCCTGCGCCGGTGACCAAAGCGCGTTTTCCATCAAGCGGTGTTGCTGTTCTCATTGACCTACTCCAGCAGTGAACAACTGACTCAAGTTTTTGTAGTGAATCTCAAAAAGCTCCTGATTCAGATCGTCGCAACGGTATTTCGGCGTGCGGCAATAGTCGCTTTCAATCAACCCGCGGCGTTTCAGGATCTTCTTTTCAAAATGGATAATCATCTCGACATCCTGACGGATGTGGTTCAGCATGGCGTTCAATTTTTCATGCACCTGCATCGCCTTGTCCTGTGCGCCTTCCTGAATGTGATTATATATTGTCCGATACACATCAAACACTGACGGCCCCGGCATGACTCCGACAGCACCACGACGGAAGCCCTCGATCATTTGGAAACCCGCATTGCCGACAAAGATTTCTCCTTTGCCATCTAGCAGTTCAAGCAATTTGGAGATATATGCTCCCGGTGGTTTGCACTCGATTTTGTAATAATGCAGATTTTCATGGCGCGCACCGATTGCCGCCAGCGCCTCCGGCGGGATACCGACGCCGGTCTGCTCCGGTGCGTACTGCAGCATGACCGGAATACTTACCGCGTCGCACAATGCTTCGATGTGTTTGGTCAACTCGCCTGCACCGGGTTTCAGGAAAAACGGCGGCAGTACCATCATGCAGTCGGCTCCTGCCTTTTCGATCCGCTTGGCCCACTTGACAGCGACTTCAGTCGCATGACGTGTGTTTGACACGACAACCGGCGCATTGTTGCGATGACAAATATCAATTGTCAGGTCGATGAGTTTTTCTTCTTCGTCACGATCAAGTTTGTAATACTCTCCAGCAATCCCAAACAGAGCTAGTGAATGCGAACCGCCTTTCAGCATCGTTGTACAGCATTTCTCGTAGCCTTCATAATCGAACTCGCCCTGGTCATTAAAAACAGCAGGTGCAATTGGACATATTCCCTTGATTTCTTTTGCAGCCATATTTTCCCTCTTGTGTATGCAACTTGTGCAGTATGCGATATGAATGATGATGAAAACGGTTTAGAGATAGGCGAAGTCGCAACCCTCATCCGCCTGCATCACGTTGTCGATATAGTGACGCACAAATCCCCTCTCAAATTCTTCCTTCGGAGCAAACGTTGTCTCTGCCAGTCTCGTTGCGATCTCTTCATCCGAAAGCTCTACTTTCAGAATGCCATTATCTGCGTCCAGCACGATCATGTCGCCGTCGCGGACGGCTCCGAGAGAGCCGCCTGCTGCAGCTTCCGGGCAAACGTGAAGAACAACCGTTCCGAACGCACCACCGCTCATGCGGGCATCTGTGATCCGTACATAATCTTTTATCCCTTTTTTATAGAGTTTCGGCGGGATCGGCATGTAATTGCCGAACTCCGGCATTCCGGGGGCGCCTTTGGGACCATAGCCGCGCAGGATGATCGCCTTGTGTTCGTCCATGTCTGAATTTTCATCGAGGAGATATTTTTCTGCTTTTGCAAGTGTATCAAAAACTCTCGCCTCGCCGCGGAATTTGAGCAGTTCAGGACTTGCGGCAGAGCGTTTAATCACCGCACCCCGCGGTGCGAGATTACCGCGCAAAACCGCGATGCCTCCGTTTTCTGCCAGCGGCTTGTCCCACGCTGCAATCACCTCGCGGTTATACGAAGTCGGCGCTTCGGCGAGATTTTCTTTCAATGTTTTACCCGAAACAGTCATGACCGACGTGTCCAGTAACGGTTCCACTTCTTTCATCAGCGCCTGCACGCCGCCTGCCTGATGGAACTCGATGCCGACCGTCCCTTTGCCTGATGGCTTCACGTCAACAAGAAGGCGTGTCTTGTCGCTGATCTTCTGAAATTCATCAAGCGGAAGTTTGATTCCCAGTCTCCGTGCGATGGCAGTCAAGTGAATAAGAAGGTTTGTTGAACCGCCTGACGACATCAATACTGTGATCGCATTTCGAATTGCACCAAGAGTCACGATATCCGTAACTTTGATATCTTTCTCAATCAACGACATAATCTTACGGCCGGTCATCTCGGCAAAACGCGCTTTCTCAGCGGAGACCGCGGGCGCTGTTGCACTGCCCGGAAGACTGAGCCCCAACGCCTCAGTCGCGCACTGCATGCTGTTGGCCGTGCCCATGATCGGACATGCCCCCGCGCTTCCATAGAGGCAACCTTCGACACTTTTCAGGTCTTCCTCTGCCAGTTCGCCTGCCTGATACTTTGTCCATAGTTTAAAGCTGTCGGTGCCGCACGCGAGTGATTCGCCTTTGTAATTCCCTGGCAGCATTGGTCCACCCGGCAAAAAGATCATCGGCTTATTGGCAGACGCTGCAGCCATCAGTTGCGCCGGAACATTTTTATCACAAGAACCAAGCAAAACGACACCGTCAAACGGATGGCGTGCGATCAACTCTTCAGTCGTGATCGACATCAGATTGCGATAAACCAGACTGGAGATATCGAAGAACACTTCACAAATCGAGATCGTGTTCACTTCCAGCGGAAAACCGCCTGCAGCCCACACACCACGCTTGACCGCCTCGGCAAGTTGGCGGAAGTTGTAATGCCCGGGATTTGTTTCCGCCCATGTGTTGATGATCCCGACAATCGGACGCGACAGATCATCATCCGTATACCCCATGCTTTTGACCAGCGCGCGGCGCAGTAATACCTGCCGTGTTTTTCCTGTAAGCCATGTTTTTGAAGTCGAGTTCGGTTTCATGGAATGTCCTGACATGAGCAGAATGAGAAGATAGACATGAGATGCTTGTTATTTTTGTGTTGTTACAATCTTGGCTTTTAATTTTCGCCGTTGATGCCCGAGATACGGATTTTCGATCAGGCGTGTGATCATCTGAGCGGCGACCTCGCCCATCTGCGCCATCGGCGGCTCAACCGTCATGATCGCACATGGCAGAAATTCACTGAGCGGAGAATGGTCGAAACCGGAAAAACGAATCGATTGCAGATTTACGCCGCGTTTTATTAATGCTCGAATCAAATTACCAACACAAGCATCATTTATCGCACAAACGGCATCGGGGCAGGTTTTCGGATCGTCAAACAGTTTGAAAAATTCGTTTCGCTGCGTCTTGTCTTTTTCACGCGTGCACAGACACTCATCTCTCGGCTGCAATCTGCACTTTTTCATCCCGCCAAGAAATCCCTGCGTCCGCTCAAGGGCTGCAGCCGGGTTGATATTCTCGTCAGCATAGAGCGCAAACTTACGGCAACCGTCAGCATATAACTGTTCGACGATTCCGGTAATTCCGTCGGCATTGCCGAACTCCAGCAAGCTACCTTCGGTGTTATCTGGCAGGCGAATCAGGTACAACACGGGAATTCCTGATTCATTTAATTCTTTAAAGGTGTCTAAATTCTCATGATTCGGATCGGCATACACAACGACACCGGCCGGTTTGCGCCGAATAACACTGACAACGATCCGCTCTTGTGTTTGCCTGTCGCCGTGAAAAGGAATCACTGCCGGAAGATACTGCGAAGAACATACTTTCTCGGAAAAGCGATTGATCGACTGGGAAAAGAAAGCAATATCATGGCAGAGAAAAACAATTTCGCGTTGTAAAACCCTTGATATTTCGGCAACTTTAATCCCGACGCCGTTAATCTTCTCAATCTGGCCGCAGTCAACCAATACTTGCAGTGCCTTTCGCAAGGTCGGTTTACTGACCCCGTAGTCGTCTGCGAGTTCCTGTTCTGGCGGGAGAAGGGATTCGGGTTGCATCGCAAGCAACCTCTTTTCGATCCTGCCAACCAAATCTGTATAAACGCTTACCCGGGGCATTTTGCAACCTTTAAACTTATTGTCCAATAACAGCATTCTACGGCAATTCTTCTGCTTGTCAAATCAGAATTGCTGATTCATGCAAAATTGATCTTAATCCCAAATGTAATCCAGAAGGCTTGCGCTGTAGCAGCAGATCTGTTTGTGTAGGAAATTATCAATAAAGAGGAGAAAGTCGGGGGAAGCCATATACATCCTGCATTCATGGGTTGGATGCAGGATCGTCAATGCGATGGGGTATTTGCGAGAAACGTCTCAGGATGAAGGCGTAAGATCAGCGAAAACCTGATCGGGGCGTCCGTCCAAACGGGCAATGATTGTGCAGCCGAGAAAAAGTTCGCCGCCACTGGCAAGAGGCGCTGCATGATTGCGGAGCGTAACCTCGACCCGGCGCTGCCGCGTTCCGGCGGACGCTGCCTCCGCGCGAACTTCGTTGCACAATGTCGTTATGGCATATTCACGGGCATCGTCGAAGTTGGCAAAGGTCGGCGTATTCAATAAACCGCGGAGCGCGAACTTTCCTTTTTCGTCAGGAATAATCCGTACCTCGCGATGCACCAGCACCCGGCTGGTAATCGCACCGACAGCGTTCGCAACATCCGCATTCGACGGAACAATCGCTTCGGTTTTCAGATAACGCGCCGCCGCCGGAATAAACCACTTGGCAGGCCCGCCGATCCCGATAATCGGATGCTTCAGACGAATCGCGACTTCTACCCGCGAACCGCCGCCTGCAAACAGATTCTTCATCAGCGCGCGACAGACAGGATCGGTATCAAGCGCATCAGCATCAAGCCGCTCGTCCAGTTCATTGAGCTGCTTTTTCAAACTTTCGACCGCCAGCCGCTGGACAATCTGCTCGATCCCCTGCTCGATAAATTTATCCGTCGGCAGATTTAAAAGTTTTGCGTGTAGCGCAACCATGCGCTGCGCCGAGCGCACGTCTCCAAGTTCGGCTTTTCCTGCCGCATGCAGCAGATCGGTCGGTGTCAGTCCACAACGTTCAATCAGATGATCGTCTTCAAGCCGGTCCAGCGGGACTTTCGCCCATTTGTCGCCGACCACTTTTTCAGCAAGTTCGTGCAGCGAGTGCGGACGGTCTTTCAGCAGCCGCAGGACAGCACCTTCTGTCTCGCCGTATTTTTTCGCCGTTGCGCTGCCATCACTTCTCAGACAGTACAGCGCCATCCGCTCGGTCGAAGGTGCAGCTGTTTGCGCGGAAGTCGCCAGCCATGAAATTGCCACAGACGTATTTGAATCACGCTTTGCAAGTTGGCAGATCGGCTTGACGCGACGGGGACCGATTTTATATTCCTGTTTATCGATCGTAATCAGCGAATCGCCGCCAAGACCGAGAGTACGGATATTCAGCGATTCAACCTGCGTGCGCCATCCGCCAACCCGCGCACCTTCTGCGCAGGTCAGAACGCGGCCGTCAACAATCAGCGCCGTGTCGGAAGTTGTGCCGCCGATATCGATCACAACGGCATCGCTGACACCGGCCAAGTGGCGCGCACCGGCAACGCTCGAAGCTGGGCCGGAGAGGATCGTTTCAATCGGACGCGTCCGCGCCTGCTGCAGCCCCATTAATGACCCGTCGCTTTTCACCATCATCATCGGCGCGTGAATACCCCGGGCATGCAAGGTCTTGGTAACATCATCAATCAGCGCTTCAATACACGGGATAATCCGCGAGTTGAGCGCAGCAGTGACTGCACGGACACGATAGTTCAATCCGTCAGACACTTCATGCGCACAGGTCACGCTCATCCCGGTCGCTTCAGTCAGAACTGTTTTGACAGCAAGTTCATGCGCCGGATTGTTGTGGCTTGCATATCCGCATACGGCAAACGCGCTGACGCCTTGAGTCTCGATCATCTCTTGCGCGTAGCGGCGGATTTCGTCCGGATCAATCGGCTCGATTTCTTTTCCGTTGATCTCCAGCTTACCGGCAATCATCTGGATTGGCCGGAATGTAATATCAGCCGGTGAGAACATCCCATACGGCGGCATGATAAACAGCCCCGCGCGCTGGCCGCGGTTTTCGACAATCGCATTGGTCGCCAATGTCGTGGAGATCGAGACCAGTCCCACGTGCTGAAGCTGCTCCGGATCGATCTGACTCAGCGCCTCACCGATACCGATGCTGTGATCCCACCGTGTTGTCGGCGCCTTGGCTTTACCCAAAACTTTATTCGTGTCAAAGTCGTAAAGAACAACGTCGGTATATGTCCCGCCTGCGTCGATCCCCAAGCCAAAGTGGGCAAACGACGATTCGACTGACGATTGACTCTGATTATCGTCAGCGGCAGGATCATCAAAGATCAGGATCTTAGATTGGTTTGTTTCTTCCGACTCGCTTTGCCAGACAGGAACCGCCGTAACATGGTGCCCGTTTTCTACCGTTTCGTTCAGCGAGATTTTATACTGCGGCGGAACGATCAGGACTTGATCCGTCGTTATCTGTGCAGTCAGCAAGGTCTGCAGAATTTCTTGTGAAAGATACATCTGCTCATCACTGGCGCCCAAAACCAGCGGGATTGCCAGAGGAATATTTCGGGCGCGAAGACAGGTTGTGCCTTTGTCACGGGTGCCGTAACAGATCACGATCCTCTCACCCGCGCCAACGGTTGACGCATCGTCAATAGCTTGCTGCAGTTGCTTGGTCAGAGCAGCAGGATTATCATGTAACCCGCACGGCAGATACTTGATAGTCGCTTCAATCTGCAGTGACTGGATTACAGAAGTCAGGTCGAGCTGCAAACCGCCGCAGGCGATGACATGGATTTTCTGGGGTGTTACTGGAACTGAGGAGGTAGGAAAATCTGAAAACATCGTACTGATTCTTCGTGATGAACCGCGATCCAACGTACAAGTGAAAATCTCAAACAAACATTTCACTCTAAAAATTCACTTTAAATCATATTCCCCTGAAGTCAATGCCCAATCCCCCAGTTTATTTTCAAATCGCACACACATGATTGACAGGCAAGCAAATGAAAACGAAAAACACGACTGGAGCAATTGGTTGATATGATTTCTTTTCAGCGTTCTTAAATCTCTTTTCGGCAGGATTGGTAAAAATAAATTCAACTGCTTTATAAAACAGCAGAACCAGTAATAACAATATTGTAATTAAATGTTTCATAAATGAATCTTTTGAGAGATACTGCAATTCGTCCAAAAACCAGCATTTCAATGCAACCCTATATATAAAAGCATATTGCAGTAGTTGCCATTTTGGTATGGAATTTGATTAATGTATAGGAAGAAAAGAATGTGTGCGCGAATTTATCTGCCCCAGGCGAAGAACAGGATTCTCCGGGGTTTGGTGCAATACATGATTGGCTGAAGTTGGCCTGCAGGTTGCCTTCGGCCGTTCCGATCCTGTTTTTGAGAGAGAAAGCAAGCCTGCAATGATCAATGCGGTACTCCGGGCAGAGGATTATTCCGGAATCTCGGACGGCGTCTATGATGAAGTTTTCACCGCTTCGGGGGAGATTCGTGACTGTTACGAACCACTGCTGAGGCACATGCAAAAACTCGGCACCCAGGAGTTACAGCACCGTCGTGCACGGATCCGCAATGTCCTTCATGACAATGACCTGGTTTCATCGCTGCCTGCACACACCGCAGCAGACGGGATTGACGCGCTTCCCCACCTGATTACCGCTGGGGAGTGGACAACTCTTGAAGCAGGCCTACAGCAGCGCATCAGGTTATTCAACGCGCTGGCGGCAGATATCTACGGCAAGCAATCCTTGTGGCGTAGCGGTGTGTTGCCTCCGGCATTATTGCACCGGAATCCAAACTTCTTAAAACCGTCGTGGGGATATCAGCCGCCGCTGGACACGTGGGTGCATATGCTGGCAACGCGCATTCAACGCGGAAGCGACGGACGTTTTTATGCTTTGTCAGACCAGACGCAGATACCTGTCGGTCTTGGACGAACGCTGGAAAACCGTCTGGCGATCAGCCGCGCGTTTCCGGATCTGTTCCGCTCGATCCACGCCATGCGTCTGGCGATGTTTTTCAAAACCTTGCAGGACAGTCTGGGCGGACTTTCCTCCGTTGTCGGGCGTGAAAAAAATATCGCGCTTCTTGCATCGGCTCCCGACGGTGCAACCCGCGCAGAGAGCGCAATCCTTTCGCGGTATATGGGATTCCAGCTGGTCGAGAACGACGATCTCTCTATTCGGGATGAAAAGGTTTATCTGAAAACCCTGACCGGACTCAAGCCTGTGGACGTGCTGCTGCGACTGGTAGACGACAGCCTGTGCGATCCGCTGGAGCTGCGCATTGACAGCGGCGAAGGATGCTCAGGGCTTATGATGGCGATGCGGCAGGGACACATTGCTGTCGCCAATGCAATCGGCAGCGGTGTCCTGCAGGCGCCACTGATGCGCACGTTTTTACCGCAGATCTGCGCCCATCTTCTCGGTGAAGAGTTGCTTCTGCCCAGTCCGCAGTGCCGTTGGCTGGGTGAGGAACAAGCGCTGCAAAGCGTGACGGATTCGCCTGACGGGCTGATTCTGCGCAAGGCATTCGGCGCAGGCCGGATTCATGTGTACGACACGATGACCGCCGTCGGGCAGATGTCGCTGCTTGAAGAAATCACCGGTCAGCCGGATGAATGGATCGCTGAAACCACGCTGCAAGGGGCGACCACACCTGTCTGGAGTGCAGATCAGTGGCAGGTGGCGACAGTTTCTGTTGACTGCTATTCTCTGCTCGATCAAACCGGTGCGCCGGTTGTGATGCCGGGGGGCTTAGGTTGCTATGAAATTCTGCGCGACGGGCAACAGTTCACCGGTAATAAAGACGTCTGGGTCTTGTCCGACCAGCCGGTCAGTTACTTTTCCTTACTTGCTCCTGCCGGACAACCGGTTACTCTCTCGCGTGCTGGCGGCGACTTACCAAGCCGTGCGGCCGACGGGCTGTTTCTGCTCGGTCGCCACATCGAAGCGGCCGATGCGATCGCACGCTTGGGACGGGTCATATCGCTGCGCTTAAGTGACCAGACACTGGCCGAGTCGCCTGAAGTGCCGCTGCTTCTGCAGGTCGGCGCCGGTCAGTTTGAGCCGGTACTGCAGAGTGATCCGGAAACGTCCTTGTGGACACTGATCGGAAAACAGGATCATCCAGGAGGCCTGCAGGAGATACTCAAAGATATCCGGCTGCTTGCGGTACAGCTTCGTGACCGGCTCTCTGACGACACGTGGAAACTGCTGCACAACTTCGGCGAAGAGGGCTGTCCTGACAAGATCGACTCCGGCAGTATCCTTCCGTATCTGAACGGGATCGTCACCGGATGTCTGGCGTTTGCGGGGCTTGCGGCCGAGAGTATGACCCGCGGCCACGGCTGGCGTTTTCAGGAGATGGGCCGACGCGTCGAACACGCGATCCGCAGCTTGCGGCTGTTCAATACGACGCTGCTGCAAACCCAGCCGATGGAGCTGGCTGAGCAGCAACTTTTGCAGGCGCTGTTGGAAGTTGGAAACTCGTCGATGACTTATCACCGGCGCTACGGTGGGCGGCTTCAAACACATGCGGTCGCGGATCTTTTTTTATGTGATGAAACCAATCCGCGTTCTGTCGTGTTCCAGATCCTGCGGCTTCAGGAAGAGGCAAAACTGTTGCCGCAGAGTTCTGCTGACAACGGGGTGATCTCACCGTTTCACCGCGAGTTATTGCGGCTGTCGACCGACCTGCGTCTGGCTGATGTCACCTCACTTGTGCAGGACACAGCCGGTTACAGGCAGATGCTGGACAACGAACTCACCCGCTGGATCGCGGCGATTGAGCGGATCGCAGAGTTGCTTTCAAGAAACTATCTGAGCCACGCACCGCGCAGGCGGACAGCTTCTGTCATGGCGACGGAGGTTTGAGATGGCCAGATATAAAGTGATGCACGAGACAAGTTATTCCTATAGCATTCCGGTTCTGATGAGCCAGCACCAGTGCCATCTGCTTCCGAGGCCGTGCGACCGGCAGAACTGGATTTCGCATGAGATGCAGATCAGCCCGCAGCCTGTACACTCCGAAGAACGGACGGATCTGTTTGGCAACACCGTCCTGTCATTTTGCCTTGAGACTGAACACCGCGACTTTTCTGTCATCGCAAATGGCATTGTGGAAGTTGGTAACCAGCAACCGACGGATTGTCCCACCACATGCGCGCAAGCAGTACTCCGACTGAAGCAGCCAACGTGTGATGACGACTGGGAGGCGAGTTTTCATGCGTACGCGTCCGAGCGGGTGAATATCGACAGCGCCATTACCGACTATGCAAGCCAAAGCCTCAGCCCGGATCGTCCTCTGGCTGAAGCGGCGCAAGAACTGATGACGCGGATCTTTAATGACTTCACGTATGCACCGGCGACAACAACAATCAACACGATGCCGACCGAACTCTTGCGTGAGCGGCATGGCGTCTGTCAGGACTTCGCCCACTTCTATTGTGCATGCCTGCGCTCACACGGATTGGCTTCGCGGTATGTGAGCGGATATTTATTAACGCATTCACCGGAAGGCCAGCCGAAACTGATCGGCGTTGACGCAACGCACGCATGGAACTCGGTATACCTGCCGGATTTCGGGTGGCTTGAGCTTGATCCGACAAACGGAATCGTTGTCGGTGACGGGCATATCGTCGTTGCGTGGGGGCGCGACTTCAGCGACGTCAGTCCGCTAAAGGGCGTCATCACTGGCGGCGGCCCGCATACGGTCAAGGTCGGTGTCCATGTTGAGCCGGATCTTTCATAAACGCGAAAGAAAGACGGCTGTCATTCACATATTGTCAGCCGCGAAGGCAGGTTGGTTATGAAGCGGTTATAGGAGTAAATATTATGGTACTCAAATTTGACGCATACAGCACTGACGGATTTTATGATGAACTGTTTCTGCCGAATGGTAAACCGCGGCCTGTTGCCCAACCGCTGGTCACGCTGATCAATGAACTCGAAGACGGTGAATTACTCAACCGTCAGAAAGCAGCTGAAGCGTCGTTTATGGACAACGGAATCACCTTCGCGGTTTATGGCAATGAAGCTGGCGCCGACAAGATTATCCCCTTCGATATCATCCCGCGTTTTATTGAAGCAAATGACTGGAACCGGTTGGAAAAGGGTCTCAAACAACGCACCCATGCGCTCAACCTTTTTCTGAACGACATCTATGGCGATCGCAAATGTATCCGCGATAAAATCGTCCCCGAAAGCATGGTCGAAACCTGTAATGCGTATCTGCCCCAAATGCAGGGATTTGTCCCGCCGCGCGGCGTGTGGGCGCACATTACCGGTACAGACCTTGTTCGCGATACAGACGGTACGTTTTATGTTCTGGAAGACAATATGCGCTGCCCGAGTGGTGTTTCGTATGTTTTGCAGAACCGGCAGGTTTTGAAGAGGACGTTCCCGCGCGTCTTTTCGCAGTGTTCGATCCGTCCTGTTGACGAGTACTGCTCGCAGCTGCGGCATGCGCTTGAATATATGGCACCGGACGCAGTCAAAAATCCCAAGGCCGTTGTGCTGACACCGGGAACCTATAACTCCGCCTATTACGAACACTCATTTTTAAGCCAGCAGATGGGGCTTGAACTTGTGTGCGGCAATGACCTTGTTGTTCGCGACAAACACGTCTATATGCGTACGACCCGAGGGCTCGTGACAGTGGATGTGATCTACCGGCGGATTGATGACGGCTTTCTCGACCCGCTGGAATTTCGTAGCGATTCGGCAATCGGCGTGCCGGGTTTGATGGAGGCGTATAAGGCCGGTAACGTTGCGCTGTGCAACGCGCCGGGTAGCGGTGTCGCTGACGACAAGGCGATCTACGCATACGTTCCGCAGATTATCAAATATTTCCTGAACGAGGACCAGATCATCCCGAACGTCCCGACATTTATCTGCGAGAATCCCAAACACCGCCAGCATGTACTGTCCAATCTGAACAAGATGGTGGTCAAGGCGGTGAGTGAATCCGGCGGCTACGGGATGCTCGTAGGTCCTCAGGCAAGTGAAGCGGAGTGTGAAGAGTTCCGAAAGAAAATTGAGGAAAAACCGCGCAACTATATCGCCCAGCCGATGATCTCACTTAGCCGCGTGCCAACAATTTCCGGCGACCAGTTTGCAGGGCGTCACGTTGATCTGCGGCCGTACATTATTCAGGGCAAAGACATCTTTGTGCTTCCGGGTGGCCTGACCCGCGTTGCACTGCGCGAGGGGTCGGTCGTGGTCAATAGCTCGCAAGGCGGCGGCGGAAAAGACACATGGGTGATAGCCGCAAACGACAAAGCGCCGGAGCAAGGCCAGGCCCGTCACTGGGTGCAACAACAACAGCAACAACAATAATAAAAAGGTATATATTCGTTATTGATTATCTATCGCAGGGTTTGTTTTCGTCGCTATATGATGCAAGTACAGCAAAGGGGAAATAATGTTAAGTCGAGTTGCCGATTCCCTGTATTGGTTGACCCGTTATGTCGAGCGCGCGGAAAATATCGCCCGCTGTATCGATGTGAATCTTCAGCTTCAGCTTGACCTTCCCGGTGAAGACCGGCCGTGGGAACCGGTGGTGCAGACCTCAGGTGACGCCGAATTGTTTTTCCAATCGTACGGGCGCGCGACGCTGGAAAATGTCCTGATGTTTCTGACAGCAGACCGCAACAACCCCAACAGCATCATCTCCTGCATTGCACAGGCGCGGGAAAATGCGCGATGCGTTCGCGAGGCGATCACGTCTGAAATGTGGGCGGCACTCAATAAGTTTCATCTGGTTCTGACCGGCTCGGATGTTCAGAAACGGATTCTGGATGACCCGCATGAATTTTATACAGAAGTTAAAGAATGCAGCCAGCTTTTTGTCGGAATCGCCGACTGCACCTACAGCCACAGCGAAGGTTGGCACTTTTTGCGTCTCGGCCGGTTTTTCGAGCGTGCCGACCAGACAAGCCGGATACTGGATGTGAAATATTATATTCTGTTGCCTGATCCGGCAATGGTCGGCATGGCATTGGATACGGTTCAGTGGCTGGCGCTGCTCAAAAGTGCGAGTGCGTTTGAAATGTTCCGCAAAGCATATTCGAGCGTGACGCCGCAGAACGTCAGTAACTTCCTTTTGTTGGATCCGACGTTTCCGCGTTCGGTGTTCTTCTGTTTGTCGGCAATGGAGGAAAGCCTCAAGCAGATTATCGGCCCGACAAAAACGATCGGCGAAAAATCGCTGCGAAAACTTGGCAAGATGCGCTCGGAACTGGAATATACCACAATCGATGAAGTCATCAGCGGCGGGATGCACGAACGGATTGATGCGCTACAAACGGATTTCGCAAATCTCGGCAAGTGTATTTTCAGCGACTTTTTTAATGGCATAAGCTGATTATTGCAGGTGCTTATTCGGCTTTCTCATCAACCGTGTGCGCCTCGCGTTTACTGCCTGCAAGTAGAATTGCCAGTCCAAGGGCTACGGCAATCAGCATGATCCATGCCATCGGCGCAGGCGTCTGGCTTCTCCATGCGCTGACAGCCATTCCTGCGATACTGGCGGCGCCAAACTGCAACACACCGAACAAGCCTGATGCAATGCCCGCCATTTGCCCGCACCTGTCCATTGCAATCGCTACTGAATTAGCAAAGATCAGCGGGATCGTCGCAATCGAAAACCAGAGCGGAATCATGAACTGAATCAGGCTCGCGCGCCCCGAGATGATTACCAGCACAGCACAGCAAACCGCCGTAAAAATCAGCGTCACTTTGAGCAGGAATTCAGGTGAATGTTTTTTCGCAAAAAAATGATTCATCTGCGCGGCAACAATTGTCCCGGCCATATTCAGTGCGAAGATAAGCGTATATGTCGTCTGGCTGACGCCGAAGATCGTGATGAATACATCCGGCGACGCGCAGATATAGGCAAACAGAAATGAACCTGCGACCGATCCCGACAGCGCCGGAATGATAAACGGTCTGAACCACAACATCTGCCAGTAATCGCGCATGGTCTGTCGGATGTTCACATTGCGTCTGACCGGTTGAGGCAGCGTCTCCGGCAAGCCTGCCACCGTTGCGCCCAGACAAATCAACCCGAATACCGCCATGACGACAAACGCAGAGCGCCACCCCCAGTGCGCAAGAATGAATCCGCCTGCAATCGGTGCCAGAATCGGCGCAAGTCCCTGCACCACCCCCAGCATCGCATATACCCTTGCCGATTGATGCATGTTAAACAAGTCACGCACCATGGCACGACCGACAATCATGCCAGAGCAGCCGCCGATAGCTTGCAGCAATCGCAATACGATAATGCTTTCGATATTTCCTGCGACAACAATCAACACCGAACAAAGAATGAAAACAACTTCGCCAATCACAAGCGGCAATTTGCGCCCGTACCGGTCGATCAACGGCCCGTACAAAATCTGGCCGAAGGCAAGACCCAGAAAATAAACAGACAGAGTCATCTGCGATTTGGAGACATCAACGCTGAAATCGTTTGCGATATTAACAATCCCGGCCAGATACATGTCCGTACCAACCGGAGCGAACATGCACAGCGCCCCGAGAATGACTGATATCCGGATCAGAAATGACGATTGGTGATGATGCGAATTGTCACGCGTCGGCTCATTGATTTGTTCACTCACAATTGCACTCCGGTTTTCTTGAATCGATTTCTTTATGACTTTGTTTTCATCGTTTGCGTTTATGTCATCCAATTTACCAAACCGCTTACTCTGAAGCGCATTCGCTTTTCCCGGACGATTTTCTGTTGAGCTGTTCAATGGAGCGGTCCGCGACCTTGTTCAAGAGATTCACCAAGACATCGGATTCAATCCGAGTCAGCCGGTCGGTGATTCCGGCATGGCAGCCGTTCAGGATTTTTTGAATCGCAGGGATTAATTTCTGTCCCTTACCTGTCACCCACAGGCAATAGGCTCGTGAGTCATTTTTATTTATTTTCCGGAGGATCAGTTTTTTTGCAATCAGGCTTTGGACAATAGATGCTGTCACGCTTTTACTGACCATGACGATTTCGCTTAACTTCTCCTGTGAGATCCCGCCATGCGCGGAAATCTCAATTAGGAAGGGGAACTCCCCCATCGAGATCCCGAGGCGTTTAAGCTCACGCGCATAGAAATTATGGGTCAGGCGACTGATAATATGGACGCTGTGGGTCAGGTCGCGCATAAACTACCTTTCTGTTTGTCACGCTCCAGCCTTCTCACTTAAATGACGTGGATTTCGACATAAAAGTACTGCACAGAACGTTTATATCCACATATTATCTATAAACAAGAGATTTTCACAAGAAAATCTTTGTAAAAGGTTCTGTACAGAACGCAATATCCTGCCAACAATTGCTGGTAGGCATCGATTAATTGAAGCGCCTATTATTTATGGACCGGGATTGTGCTTTCGCTGACAATCAGGCTGACCGACAGTTAGGCGGTATACGATGCCCGTGTTTTTGATTTAAAAAAGGTCGATGGCGTAAACCGGCATTTGTCTTGCTAGAGGTACAAGTGAAGGCCCTGAGTCCTGCAAAATCTCCAGCTGCACAAATGGGAAAAACTTTGCACAAATTACCGACTCGAAACTTGAATATTCAACTGATGGCTGGACTGAAGTTTCTTTCGCCGATTACGATGCCCGTTACATCAAAGTTGTGATGGATTTTGCTCCGGATCACGGGTATATGAACGAAATCGAGATCTGGGGAATGATCAAGAAATAATTTCCTGATCGCCGAAGAGGTTTTATGCAAAGCGGTGCCCGTGCTTTTCGGGCACCACTATTTGTCGTTGTAATATAAGAAAATCGAAAACGCACCGCGGTAGTCTAATATAGCTTTGCAGGCAAAAGATTCATCTCGGTTAATATCGCCGCAACTTTTTCGCGCTCAGGCTGGCGAAATGAATGAAAGGGCTCAGCCATGAAGTCGGAACAAACCCCCATCAGATTCAGTGCGCACTTTACACCCTTGATAAATGTTGATGAGTGGTTTCCGTAAAAGTACATTCGGCGCAGACGAAAAATCTCGATCTGATGATGTTTCATCTCTTCCACGTTTCCGGAAGCCGCAGCATTGTACATACTCACAAACAGTTGCGGATAAATATTGGCACCTCCTGCAACACCGCCGAATCCGCCGAACAGAACGGATTCGCCGAGAAGTTCTTCAGGGCCAACCAGCAACGAAAACTCAGGCATGTCCCGCATCGCGGTGATGTATTCGTGAAACCGGATCATATTTCCAGAGCTATCTTTGAAGCCGACGATCCCGTCAATCTCTGCGGCTTTGCGGAGCGTATCGACGCCGATATCGACTTTGGTCATCGACGGCATATTGTACAGGTAAAGCGGAAGCGGCAACTGCGGAACAAGATGCTTGAGGTACTCAAGTAGTTCCGGTTGGCCGGTGGGGAAATAATACGGAGGCGCCAGCACGACGGCATCGGCACCGCATTTAGCGGCAAACTGGGCGAGGCCGATCGACTCGACATATGCGGTGTCTGTAATGCCGACCAGAACAGGAACGCGATTTGCGATAATTTTGCAGGCTTCCGATACCATCTCATACTTGAGTTTGCCGCTTAGACTTGGCCCCTCACCGGTGGTTCCGAGCAAGAACAGACCGTGAACGCCACCTCCAATCAGATGTTCAATCAGATTTTTCAATCCCTCAACATCCAGCCTGTCTTTATCAAGCAGCGGAGTAATAATTGGAGGAATAACACCGCGAAGGGGAATACATTTCGATTTTGTCATTTCATATCTCCTGACTATTGTGCTGTTCGTAAAAAGGATTTTCAGAAACCGGTGGTGCTGCCGTTAGCAGTCGTCCTTTAGTAAATCAGGTCTCTGAAGTTTTTGAGTTTGTGAAACGTGATCAGGTTGCCGTTGTGAGGCGACGCTGCACGCGCATCACCTGAACGACTCAGGATGCACAGGTCGTTACCGTTGATCACCATACTGGCATAGTGACGGGACTCAAGTTCGCTGCCCCCGATAGCAACGACTCCGGCAAAGCACCAGTCGACCATATTTTTTGAAAAATGAAGCACTAGTCGGCTGCGCTGATTGTTCGGCAAGTTATAGCGGTCTTTCTCCAGCTTGTACGCCTTGGTCATCGAATCCGTCGCCTGTGTTGAAAGTAACCAATACAGCTTCATCTCTTCATCATAGAGAATATGAAATTTCATCTGCCCACCCGGAAGCGAGACGATCCTGGCCATCCCGCCTGATGGCAACTGTTGAAACCCGGTAATCATCTGTCCGGTTCCCGGTTTATCGCCTTGCTCGGTGACTGTCAGTAGCGCCGCGTCGTTAGTCATACCGTTGTGTAGCCGCGCGATCAGGTGAATTGTTTTTCCTTTGGGATCAAACCAATAGTGATCGGGATCATAAATCTTAAAGACATTCGTCTCCAGCCATCCGGGCGGTGCGCAATCTCGGTTGGGCGAGGGATAAAAACTTTCATTCGGAATAATCGGATAAAACACCTGCCCGTGACTGATCAGATCGTCATTCTCGAAGATATCCCGAAACGCAATTTCAGAAGCAAAGCTCCAGCTCTCCGGTTTTGTCAACTCATCATCCACCCGCGCCCGCATCAGAACAGGCGCTAGAACAGAAGGCGTCCACGCGTGGCAATCGTGATAGATCTGCCGCTCCATCACCAGATAAATGCAGTCGTTTTCATACAGGACATTGCACGGCGCCTGATGCCACTTCTGCCCGTCAGTCAGTTTGGCCGGCTCCGACCAGCTTAGCCCGTCATCTGCCGACGACGTAATCATCAAGTCACCGCAGTGCCCGAGAATATATAATTTATTTCCCGCGACAAACGGACGAGCGTGTAAAAACGGGTATTCGGCAACCTTCCGCCAACTCGCCCCGCCGTCATCACTGAGGAAGATCAATCCAAGATGTCCACCATCGCTTTTATTTCCTTCGACCTGATCCATGCCGGGGCCACGAAAACCGCCGGTGGCAACAAGCCGCCCAGATGGCAACCGGCACAGTCCGGGGCTGCATGTCCAGACGGTTGTTGGGTTGGGCGAATCCATAAGGGTTACAAAATCATTTGCAAGTGGCTTCATCTTCGTGCCTGCCTGTAAAAAGACAAAAGGTCAATTTTTCTTCGAAAGATCGAGAACACTCTCGCGCTCGGTCAAAATCAAGGGAAACAGCGTATGCGGATTCTGCGGGGTCAAAATTCCGCACAGGTAATCTACTGCACTTTTGTACATCGCCTGATAATCGGCGGTGACCGTTGTCAGCCCCGGCCAGAGATATTGGTACAGCTGGTCATCGCCTTCGCTGATAATGCTGATTTCCTGAGGGATTCTGATGCCGTGCTCGCACAGCACCTTTATCCCGGCCACTGCTCCCGGGCTTGATTTATAGATCAGGGCGGTATAGCCTTTGGCCTTGATTTCTTCGATATTATTCAGCGTCTGGCTGTATGCCGCCGACAGTGAATCTTCCCATGAGCGGATTGCTGAGGCGTAAATATTGTCCTTGCTGAAATCCGTGCCGTATTCAGCCAGAAAGCTGAGCAGGTTTTTCTGAAACTGTTCGGAATAATCGCCATGCGGTTCATTGCGAATGTAGCCGATCTTCCGGTGTCCTTTGTTATAGAGGTGCTTGGCCATGACGCGCGCACTGTAGGTCGGATCAGGTGAAAAAATCCGGATGTTGTCGGAGAGGGTTTTATAAAAATACATGCTGTCAACAATCGCAACCGGGATATCCAGTTCGCCAAACCCCTTCAGCTCCGCGTCTGAAATTTTAACCGCCCCGACATTCATCAGCAGTCCCTGACAGTCCGGCGTCTCGGCGACGAAATCGATCAGCGCCTGCAGTTTTGTGTGCTGATGAAGTTTAAACTCGATAATTCTGATTTTATCCTGCATGGCAAAGTGCCAGACACAGTAGGTCATATCCCAGATCTGTTTGGTCGGATAATCGACATAGGCAAGGACGATGGTTTTCTGCCCTTTTTCTTTTTCAAGGACGGTTACCGCACGCGGAGCGGTCACGCTCATGATCCCCTGCCCTTGTTTGCGCTGGATAATCCCGTCATTCTCCAGAATCGAGAGCGCCTTGTTGACGGTCGCCAGCGATACGTTGAATTTTTTCATCAGCGCTCGCACCGACGGCAGGTTGTTTGCCGACTCCGGCTGTGATGCCAGTTTGAGCAGATAGTCCTTTACTTTAATATACTTCAATTGTGCCATGGCTTCTTTGATTCCTAACAGCAACAGTAGCGATACAGCTATATAGGTGAAGCATAGCGCATGTTTCCGCCTTTGTCAAAGCGAATTGAAAATTCTTTTCTGACTGCATCCGGCGGAATCTGTTATTTACCGTACATTCATTATATATTGAGAAATAACGAGATAGAAAAGTACGGATTTCAGGATTTGACAAAACAAAACAAATATTGTATACTCTGTAGCGATACAGTGGTCTTGATAAATAAAGAGAGGATAAGCATATGCTACGACGTTGCACGTATATTCTGCTGGGTCTGATCGTCTCGTGTTCCGCATATAGTGAAGATACGACCATCGCAGACAAGACACCGACCCAAAAACTCCGCACAATCGCCGAAGCGGGAAATCCTGCGGATAAGGCTTATCCACGCAGCGGTTGGGGAAGTGTTGATTATATTTACCGGATTGCAAAGCAGCCTGTGACCAACCGCGAGTACTGTGCTTTTCTGAATGCCGTAGAACGTGAGGCCGACGCCGGCCGCTATTGCGCCGACATGCAGATCCAGCGCACCGGTGAACCCGGCAGCTACAAGTATGCTCCGCTGCCGGATGCGGCCGAGCGCCCAGTCACCAGCGTCAGCTATATGAATGCAGCCGAGTACTGTAACTGGAAGAGCGGTGGGCAAGTTTACCGGATTGTCGATGAGCAGGTGACCCGGCGGCGTATCTCCGGAGTCGAATCGGGTGAGGTCTTTTTCATCCCGACGTTTAATGAATTATACAAAGCGAAATATTATCTGGGCGGGGGTAAATATGAATATATCCCTTCGCAGGTTGCCGAGATGGTCGAAACACGCTTCCGCGCATGGCACCGGATCGCGTTTGGTCACGGCAAAAAACCGGACGACGTTCTTTATTGCAATAACTTCACAAGCAATTCAGTCGGAAAGTCAGAAGACAATATCCGCAATCCTCAGGTCGGTTTTCGGATCGCATCCATGCCGCCAATCCATCTTAACCCTGAGATCAACGACCAGCATAATGTCCTGCGGATCGGCACCCGCGATGTGGCGGTATCCATACGCTCTACAAAAATAGCAAGGGCAGAATTCACATGCCGGATGATTGACTATTGGGGCAAAACCGTCTGGCAGAGTGCAGGTTCGCTCAACCTTCAGGCCGGACTCAATTCGCTTCAGCTTGCAGACCATGAATTTACCCCAGGTTACTATCGCCTTGTCGGAACCATTGGCGATGACAAGCAGATCTTCCAGTCCTTCTCGATCCCCTTTACGGTCACGACAAAGAACCCGTATCCCCCGCAGGAAAGCTCCCCGTTTGGCGTCTCCATGCATATGGACAGGATGCTCAATCTTTGGGGACGGGTGTCATCGGACGAATATGAAGACCTTGTTCTCGATGCCGGAATCTCGTGGGTGCGCACAGATCTTCCATTTGAATACGTCACAGGCGCGTTCTGCAAAAAAGGACTCAGCATCCTGTCATTCTTCCCCTACTTTAATAACTACTCGAAGTTTGACTCCCCGTTTGAATCAGCCGAACGCCAATCAAAGTGGAGCAGCCTAAATATCCCGCCGGAGCTGTATGGCTATGCCGACGAGTGCGAAACGCTGGTGAAAGAAAACCCGCATGTGAAACACTGGGAAGTCGGTAACGAACCGCATGGGTGGCGGATTTCCCCCGGCGATTATGCCCAGCTTGTCAAGACAGCCTATAAAGTCGCCAAGGCAACCGATCCCGATAGCTTTGTGATTGTCGGCGACATGGAGCATATCCACAAGTCAGTTCTCAGCGTCTATCATGCAGACAACTATGCCGATGCGGTCGCGATCCATACCTATGGATTTTTGAAAGACAAAGAAGATTATTATGAAGGTGTGGTTTCGCGTGATCGTGAACTGCGCCGGTGTCTAACAGAAAACGGTAACGCAGAAATGCCGGTCTGGGCAACAGAGCTGAGCGGTTGCGGATACTGGAACCATATCTTCCCCGGAGAGACGAAAGAGGAGCGCTATCGGTATCAGGCGCTGGATCTTCCGAAAAAACTGGCTGGCAGTATCGGCCTTGGCGTGAGTAAAACCTTTTATTATGAACTTGCCGATACGCAGGTCAGCGGTACCGAAGGCGAGTTCGGGCTTCTGACAGACAACCTGATCCCGAAACCTGCATATGTTTCGTATAAAGTTACGGCAGAACAACTGCATGGGAAAACATTTTCCGGATGGATTGATCTGGGGACCGACCAACTGACTGGGCTTGCGTTCAAAGGCGAAAGCGGCAACTGCTGCCTGCTGTGGCGTGAGGACAAGCCCCTGACGTTGGAGCGGCGAAAGCGGGTCGATGTGCCGATGGTTGAAATCTCCGCGCCGGAATTTGTATCGGTAAAAGCCTCCGGCCCCGTCAACCTGACCAGCATCATGGGAGAAACCCAATCGTTGGAAGTCGTTGACGGAGTCGTAAAAATTCCGGTGAGTGAGTATCCCGTATTTGTAAACGGTATATTTGAGCTCACATATAAAGACGTTCTGAATCTTGGCAAAATCAAGGAAAATAAAATCACCGAGAAAAACCACATCGTCGTCCAGATCCTTCCACCGGTTGAGCAGGTGAAGGGATATAATGATCTGCACAATATGCAGCTGCAGACGAGAATGAATCTGATCCGGCAACAGGATGAAACCTTTACGATTCGGCTGTTTAATCTAAGCGGGAACGATATTGCAGGTCGGGTATACCTGATTCCGCCCCAAAGCAACAGCGATTTGGGTTGGATCATAAAAAATACATACGATGAAGTGACGGTAAAGGCGGAAAGCACGAAGACGGTTTCGTTTACCGTCAATATTCCTCGCCGGCCGTATATCGGTGAGTCAGAGTATGTGCTGAAGGCTGTATTCGAAAGCGGCGAGTACGAATATACCGGTGATGCGCTGGTGAAGCAGATGATCAATCGTCAGAGTGAATGAAATAGGCTTTATTTACGACTTGGTTTTGTGATTGTGAAGAAGTGTATCGCTTTCCCGGTCAGATGAGTTGGAGAAGAAAATGTTGTACTCAAGAAAACGCAACGGGAAATTCACGCTGGTTGAGTTGCTTGTTGTTATCGCAATTATCGCCATCCTTGCTGCGATGCTGATGCCGTTGCACCAGAAGGCGATCCAGACGGGAAAGACGATTGCATGCACGTCAAACCTGAAACAGATCGGGCTGATGCAATATCAGTATGTCGATATGTTTGATGGCGGGTTTGCTCCTGCTGCTTACGCCGCAACGCCGACATGGGCCTGGTCAAAGATCCTTGCTGAAGCGGGATTGACAGAAGAAAAGAATATGGTCTTCGTCTGCCCCTCTTCTGAGAACCGTACATTTGATGAAACCTCCACATTTACCTATTTGGGAAATTACGGGACAAATGCACGTGCAACCGGATCGATTAAAAACGGCATCCGTGACTACAGCGGCTCATTCATCGTGATCCTGAGCCGGATGACGCGGAAATCTGAACTGATTGTCAATACAGACGTTGCCGACAACCAATTACTCTATTATGACTATTCATCCTTCAATAACAGGATCGGCACACGACATGCTGACGGCGCAAACTATCTGTTTGCCGACAGCCATGTCGAGTACGGAATGAACCCTTACTATTTTTCCTCGCAATGGGAACGGTTTTTCAATCGCAGAAAATAATCGGGTCTGCTCGGCCCGCTGAATACGGGACCGGCTCCCCTCCTTCAACTTCAACCGTACAAACCGAGCGGGCTGTATAACAAGAATGGTTCATCTTTCTGCACAAGGATATGGTCAAGCCGGATGTGCTTGATTCCGCGCTAGTCTTTTTCGAAAACCCCACTTATTTGCCTTACAAGTCTATTCCGCAGCGCAATCGGATCGATCGCCGGCTGCGTACCGGATCGTGAAAATCCGATCCGCCCTAAACGCTATCTCTCTGTGAAATCAGACGTAACAGGAAAGTTGGCTTGACATTTTTTCACTACTCAGAGTATAATCCCTTCTCTTGATAGGATGGGATTTTATGCACAAAGGCACAGATCAGATACGTCCCCAACACTTGCCGCCTGAACCTCCGCCAATGTGGAGGGTGCAGCGTATTCTGGTACATGCGTGGGAACATCTCAGCCCCACATTTGTTATATTCGTCTTACTCTGTATTTTTCTTTTTCTCATGTTCTGGTCACGGATTGTGTATACGATCCCGGCCGGTAGTGTCGGCGTCTTGTTCGAGCGATTTGGCGGAACTTATATAAAAGACAACTATGGAGAAGGGATTCAATTCATCAATCCGATCAACTCGCTTTATATCTATAATGTTCGGTTACAGGAAAAGCGGGAAACGGTAGTCGTTCTCAGTAATAACGGTCTTGATATCCGTATCCAGGTCATGTACCGCTACCATCCTATTTCAAAAGAAACACCGCTACTACATAAGGAGATCGGGCCGGACTATGAGGAAGTGGTCGTTGCCCCGTCTGTGATCAGCTCCATTCGTGAAGTGATCGGCCGCTATCGCCCGGAAGAAATCTATACGACCCATACCAATATCATTCCCGGCGAAATTTTTGATGAGGTGCGCAAGCGGATGGACGGCAAGCATGTTTTCATGGATGCGGTCATTGTTGAAAACATCAGCCTACCTCCCCAAGTCCAGTCGGCGATTGCCAGTAAGCACGTTGTCGAGCAGGCTTTGTTGGAATACGAGTTCAAATTGGCCAAGGAAGAAAAAGAACGCCAGCGAAAAGCGATCGAAGCCGCCGGGGTCGAACGTTATAACCAGATCATTGGCTCCTCATTAAGCAAAGATATGCTCATCTGGAACGGGATACTGGCGACGAACAAGCTGGCCGAATCGCCCAATGCGAAAGTCGTGATCATGGGCGCAGGTGGAAAAGACGGGAATCTCGGCCTTCCGCTGATCCTTGGCGGACAGATGGCACTGGATGCCACAACACCGTCAGAGAAGTCTCTCGCTCCGGAAACAACCGCAAAAGATGCTTCAGAAACAGCAAAAACAGGCAGCACAGTCAATAAAACTCAAAAGGCTCCGGCAGAAAAACGGTAATGCTTTTTGGTAAATCAATGTAACAAAACAGGTTGGTTTCAGGATTACCATACGGATGACCCCCAAAGCGGGCTGACGGTAAGGACAAACGATGTTGATATCTTATGGTATATTGATCATTCTTGCGATGCTGGCAGGCCTCTGGTCCCGCAATAACGCACTGGGATACTGGGGCGGTTTCTTCATGGAGCTTTTCCTGACCGTCTTGTTTTCCCCTGTTCTCGGCCAGACCTCAATTGTTTTAGGTGTCATTGTCGTCTTTATCCTCAATCGAGTTGCTTCTGACGATCCGCGCAAACGCATCTGTCCCTTTTCAAAAGACGTCTATTGCGAATGCGTGACGTACTTTGACGAAGAATCCAGCCGTCGTGCCGGCAAGTGCAAGAACGGACTCTCCAAATGAGTCCGTTGTACGCCAAATCCTTTTGGCAACGTCTATCCAATCGGATGATTGTGTTTCTGATCCTGTTTTTTGTCATCATTTATCTCCAGCTTGTGCCACACGACGGTTCGGACCGTTCTGGTAATGGAGATAAACCGGAAAAACAGCAGTATCTGGCTTTTGGCTGCGGTAAGGTCAATGGCAGTTACTTTCCCGTGCTTAGTGTCATTACCGATTATCTGAACAGCCTTCCTGAATTTCTGGTTGGAAACCGGATCAAGATTTATTGCGGATCGGGATCTGTCAGTACCGTACGCGACGTGATCAGCGGACGGTTGGATTTTGGGGTTGCCCAGTCTGCAGTCCTTTACGATGCGGCAAACGGCTTACGCGATTGGGAAGAATACGGACGGATGCAGAACTTACGTTCTGTCTGTGCACTGACAACAAAAGATCTGACGGTTGTAGCAAGAGTCGACAGCAAAGTGATGGATCTGGCGGATCTTGCCGGAAAACGCGTCAATATCGGCGATCCCGGAACCGGGACAAACAGCAATGCCCGACAACTGTTGGATTTTTATGTAAGCAAGGGCTACAAACCTCCAGCTGAAATATTGGAATTGTCGAATGAAGACGCCTTAGCGGCGTTTTCCGAATCAAAAATCGATGCGATTATTACCAATCTCTCCCATCCGTCCCAATATTTGCAGGATGTTTTCCGGTGCGGTGTTCCGGCGCGTTTTGTTGCGGTGGGTCTGCTGCAGGACTTCACAAAAAACTATCCCTATTTCACGGAGCGGGTTCTTGCGGCGGCAGTCTATCCTGAAGCAGCCGATTGCAAGGACATCAAGGTGATCTCCACGCCGACCGTCCTGTTTACAACCCAAGGTGCTTCGGATGAGGTTGTCAGCAAAATTGTAAGCGAGATGGTGGTCAATTTGCAGGCCATCAAGCGGAACCATCCTGAACTGCAGTCGCTGGAGGTAGCAAACCTGCTGGCCGATCAGATCGTTCCTGCACACAAGGCGGCTCTGGACGCATTCTACACGGCTGGAATTCTGCGAGCGCGTTCCGATACGACCCGGAATTCGCTTAAAGCAATCACGTTCCGCAGGGACGAGTTCTTTTCAGAGCGGATTGCGGCAGATTTTTGCCAACAGGTCAATCACAAGCGGATTGAAGATCTACGTCTGGTCTTACTGGGTGCAGACAATGAACGTGAGAGTATCTACAGGGTTGTATCTGGAATTGCCTATGCCGGCTTTGCCTGCGGAGCGGAGTTGTACCAGTCCGTGACCGGTGCAGGGATCTGGAAGGACATGGGGGCGTTGCGCAACCTGCGTACATTGGTGCGCCCCTACAATCTGGCATTGCTGGAGGTCTGTCCGGGAGTGGATCAGGAGCAGGATCTTACTCCGATGATTGCTGACACATCAGATCCGGCCCACATTGACGCAATCAACCTCCTCTGGAAGAAGTTATATCCTCATCGGCCCGCGGTGTCGGTTGTACCGGTAAAAGACGCGTTTGAGACATTATCACAACAAAAAGGCTCGCTTGTGGTAATGATCCCGGTCCGGTCTAGCTACCTGCATGAGGATGTTTTTCTGTGGCAGAAGCACTGGCAGGAGTTCCAACAGCAATACCGGTTGCCGGTATTGTCTGTCAAGCCGTTGAAACCGTCTCAGGACGTCTGCGAACAATTACCATGGCTGGATTCGGTTTCGTTCAATCTTTACGGGGAGTCTCTGTCTACAGCAGCAATTCCTGTTTTTCTGTTCGCCTCAAGCCAGATTCCAACGGAACGTTATCTGCCGATTCTTCAGGCGATGGCGGATTCCTGGAAGTCTCCAAAGGAGAACGCCGATGCATTGCATGACCGTATCCGTTATGCCATGGGCAAAAGCCCACTGCCATTTCATGCTGCGCTAAATGCATTTATCCGTCAATTTCCAGAATCAGACCCTTGGATGAGCCGGTATGTTCCTGAGTCGATCCCACTTCCTGCTCGGACGGATCTGGTAATCAGCGCGTCAAATTCCGTAAGCGGGCAGTTGTTTTGTGCAGGGATGCTGGCGAATATTTTCAGCCAGAACGCTTCGGTCTTTGCCTGTTGCACGACATGCGCGGATGAGTCGGCCGCATTGGACGATGTCTGCGAGGAGAATGCAGATATTGCGGTCGTGTCTGCGACAAGCTTGAGCCGTCGTCTGGAAAAATCTGGCGAATGCAGTCATCTGCAGACGATCGGTTCTGTTTATTCTGTCCCCTTGGCGTTTCTTGCTGCGGATGATGTGATTTCAAAAAGAAATCCGATGTTACCGGATTTTGAAGGCAGCCGCATCAGTGGTCCGGATATCGAGTTTCCCGCAAGGTTCAGGGACAAAGGGATTACGGTGTTCAATCTTGGTGAATTCAGGCGTGGATTGACAAGAGGAGCATTGATTAACACGGAAGAAATCGGACTTGCCGATGCGTTTTCCATGTACAATCAGGGAACGATTACCGGGTTCTTCATTACGGGGCTTCATCCGTTGGAGACGTTAACAAATAATATTCAGCGTCCCGGCAGGCTTATTCCAATTACGGAAGGCTATCTGCAGGTTTTGGAAAATCCGTGTTATGTCAATATGACGATTCCGCAGAAAATGGTGAACTATTATCCGAAGATTACAAGCTCTGGTGACATCCCTACAATTGGTGTTCCGATGATGCTGGTCGCATCGGACAAGCTTCCGGCGGAGACCGTCAATCTTTTGTTGAAGGAATTGGCTGGGAATGTGGAGACGGTTCGGCAGACGACCCCGGCGTTCTCTGAATTTGAATCGGCAGATCTTCTGAAAGGTACTTCAGTCGGTACAATGCATCCGGGGGCGCTTGGCTTCTACCAGCAGCAGGGATATATCGGTTCAAGCTCCCGCCAGGAAGGCGTTCAAGTCCTTACGATGGGCACAGGCAGCAGCAGCGGCAGTTTCTTTCCGATTGGGGTATGCCTTGAGCGGGTGATCAGCGGCGGGCAGGCCAAACAGGGAAGCCAACCTGTGAGAATTGCCCTTGAATTGACAGATGGATCCCACCAGAATTGTCTGGCTGTCCACGATCAGGCTTATGATTTAGGGATTTCTCAAGCGGATGTGGCGAGAAGAGCGTATGAGGGGAAAATCCACTGGGCGACAGTCCCGTTTGATGATTTGCGTGTTGTCTGCCGTTTACATGCGATTCCGCTTTACTGTCTGGTACGCAAAAATACGTCTGCAAAGTCACTGGAGGAATTGGGCGGACTGTCAATGAATATTGGCTCTCCCGGATCAGGTTCAAGGCTGTTGGCTGACCGTGTATTGCAGACGCTTGAACCTGAAGTCAGAAAAACGATTCTTACGGAAGAGAATGACGATTCGGTTGCCCTCGACAAGTTGAAAGCGGGAGGGCTTGACGGCGTCTTTATTTCACTTGGCGTATCGGAAATGGTGGATGAATTGCTTGGGGCGCTTTCTCCATACCGGGTAATCAGTCTGGATTCTCCGGCGATTGAAACAACTGCCGCTTCAATTGACGGCAGGATGGTTACATTGTCCAAACGCGATTATCCAGCCCTTGAACATGAAATCAGGACAATCGCCATTTTTGCAGTGTTACTTACAAACCGAAGTGCTGATGAAAAAACAATCGAAAATATCGTAACAACGATATTGCGGGAGCGGAGTAATTATACACCGATTCCTGCGGGGCTTCGCGATATGAGTGACAAAGATTTTTGTTCAGACCTGCCTATTCCACTGCACATTGGCGCACGGCGTGCGTTTGAAAAATCAGGTGTCCTGAAAACTGAGGCGGTTTCGCCTGCAGATGAACAGGAACAGGAACAATGAACAGTTCGCTTGAGCAACTGGTTCAGGCAGCCCGTGAGGGAGATAAGCAAGCACTGAAAATATTGCGTGAAAACGGATATTTCGACCGCTTGCGCGCAGAGAAAGAAGGCTTGCCGCTCGTCTTTTCCCAACGCGGAATCTGGGCGCTGCATTACGCCGGCGCCAGAATGTCAGGCGCGTATAACATTACCGGCGCGTACCGGATTTCCGGAAACCTTTGTCCGCAATATCTTCAGGCAGCCGGACAGGCGCTTGTTGACCGGCACGAGTCCCTTCGTTGCCGTTTTTCCGGAGAAGATCAGGAACCTCGTCAGTTTATCAGCATGTCGGCTGAATTCACACTGAGCCATCACAAACTTGATCCCGGCTTAACAAGTGAACAAATCCGCCGGAAGGTTACCGATGCCGCGGCGGTCGGTTTCGATTTACAGAAGGCTCCGCTATTCCGGATGCACTTGTTTGAGTTGGAAGCAGACCAATGGATTTTGCTGTTGGTCATGCATCACATTATCGGCGACGGGTGGACAGTCGGCCTGCTGATTCATGAGTTAAATCTTCTGTATGGCGCTCTGGCAAAAGGGCAAACGCCTTCGCTTGAACTATCCGGTTCATGGACTTCATACGTACGCCAGCAGTGCCAGATTGTCGAGTCAGACGCTTTTAACTCCTGCCGCGATTTCTGGAAGAACACATATTCGCCAGTGCCTGAAGCGGTTTCACTTCCTGCAGACGCCGCGCGTCCTGCGCAACCAACTTACGCAGGAAATTGCCTTGCTGTGAATGTTCCGGAATCGGCAAATCACGCAATCGGTTCCCTCTCAAAAGAAACGAAAGCAGGCGCATTTACTGTTTTGGATACAGCGGTAAAACTTCTCTGTTGGAAATATACCGGCGCTGACGATCAAGTCACCTTGTTTCCCTATTCCGGGCGGACCACGCCGGAGATGGAATCGACGACGGGGCTGTTTATGCGAACGCTTCCGCTTCGGATGCAGTGTCGTGAACAGATGAAAATTCGGGAATGCCTTGAAACGTCTCGCGACCACCTTTTCGACGTCTTTGAAAACCAGCCGTACTCACTTGACCTACTGTTGTCTGAACTTGGCGCATCAGCCGCATCCGCACCGCTAAGCCGGGTCATGGTCGTGTTACAGGAACAAGGACAGACGGATATCGCTCTGGGTGATCTGGATGTCGGCGAATACGATTGCGGATTTTATCCGGCGCTCTTTGATCTGGTTTTTGAATATGTCGATGGCAATCCTGCGGTTTTGCGGATTCATTACAGCGCGAATCTGTTTGAAGAAAAACGCGTCAACCGGATTGCGTCCCACCTGTTCACGCTGCTTGAAAATATGGCTGCAAATCCCGAACAATCTTGCGGACAGGTTTCATATCTTTCAGCCGATGAGAGGAATACGGTCGTTCAAACATTCAACGGCCAAGCTGTTGTTGATTTCGGCGACGAGGCAAAACAGTCGTTTGTGGATCTGGTGCAGGCGCAATGGCAAAACGCTCCGCAGAATCCGGCAATTTTGCTGAACGGAAAGACATGGACAGCCTCACAAGCGTTATCGCTGATCGGACGGGTTGCAAATTATCTGAACGATAAATTCAAACTGAATGCCGATGATCGCGTCGGGGTAGTTGTTGACCGCACAGAATGGTTGCCGCTGTTGATGCTGGGGATCATGCGTGCAGGCGGCTGTTATGTCCCGATCGATCCATCCTATCCCCCGGAGCGCGTCCGGTATATGCTCGAAGACGCGGGCTGCATAGCGGTGTTTGCCGACGAAACCGGACACGCTGCATTGCCGCAGGATTTGCAGCTTGCTACTGTTGACCCGCAGGCAGTTCTTGATTCACCGGATTCGATGCCGGATTCGATGCCGGATATCAAAGTCGGCCTCGGACAACTGGCATATATGATTTACACCTCAGGCTCAACCGGACGTCCCAAAGGGGTTCAGATTGAGCATCGCGGGATGGTGAATCTTGCGCTGGGTCTACGCAAGGCGTTTTCACCGGCTGCAGGGGATACTGTTCTGCAATTTGCCTCTTGTTCATTCGACGCTTCCGTATTTGATATGGTGATGGCGTTTGGCAGTGGTGCGGCGCTAGCAATGATCCCGCGAAAAACGCTGACCGAACCCGATGCATTCAGCAAATACATCCGCGACCACAATGTGACGATGGCGACACTAACGCCCGCGTTTGTTGAGGCGATGGAGCCGCAGGTGTTTTCCGGACTACGGTATATGATGACTGCCGGTGAAGCCGCGCGCCCTGCCAGTGCACGGAACTTTCAAAAGCACCTTTGCTTTGTCAACGGGTATGGCCCGACGGAAACGACGATCTGCTCGAACTGGCATATCGTCGGCCCTGACGATCCGGTCGGTGAGTTGATTCCGGTTGGAGTACCGATGTATAACGACCGGATTTATATCATGGACGCATGCGGGCAACCGTGCGGCATCGGCATTCCGGGAGAAATCTGCATTGCCGGTGCAGGTGTCGGGCGAGGATATCACAATCGCCCGGAATTGACAGCGGCGGCGTTTACTCCTGATCCGTTTGGTGAAAATGAACGGATGTACCGTACCGGAGATATCGGCTATTGGCTGGACTCGGGCAAGGTTGTTTGTATTGGCCGTCGGGACGGGCAGGTCAAAATTCGGGGCTTCCGAATTGAACTGGGTGAAGTAGAAAATGCACTCTGCCGCGCGGCCGGAGTGTCTGAAGCGGTGGCGGTTGTCATCAAAGACGCAACCGGTGTGATGCTGGCTGGATGCTATGTCGCATCTGAATTGGCGGATGAAAAAATCTTACGCAGGAAGCTGGCAGAACAGATCCCGGATTACATGATTCCTTCGGTTTTTGTCGGGCTGCATGAGTGGCCTCTGACTCCGGCTGGAAAAATTGATCGCAGCGCACTTGTCGAACTGGCGCGTCAGACGATTTGCTGCGGCAACGCAGACAGGGAACAAGAGGCGCAAGCTGACGAGGCGATGTCTGAACGTGAAGAGCTGATCGCATCGGTCTGGAAACAGGTTCTCGGCATTGCCGACGTGAAAAAGAATGACAGCTTTTACACCGTTGGCGGTGATTCTATCCGAGCGATCCGTGTTGTCCATGCACTGCGTGCTGTCGGTGTTGCAGTGACAGCGGCGGAACTGCTCGCAAATCCGACGATTGCCGCCCTCGCGCATGTGGTCCATCCTGAGCAATCTTCTGCCGCGATTGAAGACGCAAGCGGTTCATTTATCGGCACACCGGTGCAGCAATGGTTTGCATCCCAACAGCAAACAGAAGCCGGTAACAACCGGTTCAATCAGGCAACCTCTCTGCGTTTTAAACGGGCTGTCGAACCAGAGCATGTCCACCATGCCATTGATGCGCTTGCTTCTCATCATGCATCTCTCCGTCTTCGCATGACACATGCCGGCTCCGCGGATACGAAAGAGCGTTTCCAAATTCTTTCGACTGAGGAAGGCAAACCCTATTTTATTCATGAACAGATTGATGCAAACCATGCGCAGGCGCTGGAGGAAATTGCTGAACGCTTGCACGCAATGACGAATCCTGTAACCGGGCCTGTATTCTGCGCAGCGTATATCACGTCGAATACAGACGCGCGGTTATTGCTGGTTGCGCATCATCTCTGCGTTGATTTTGTCACATGGGACATTCTGTGTGATGACCTCGCCACCGCATTGGACGCATGTGTATCGGCAAATCAAGTCCGGTTGCCGGAATGTTCCTGCGGACTAAGGCAGTGGGTGAATGCGCTGGAAAATCAGGCTGCTTCCGTTACAGAACAGCTCCCGTATTGGAAGAAACAACTGGCGGCATCGCCTGAAACCCTTGCCGGTTATTCAAGGCGTACTTCCTATAGCGAATGCGTTTCGTACTCGGTTCAGTTGTCCCCGGATGAGATTGCAGCCTTGCGGGAAAACGGTTTATCCTCGAACGGACTGGCGTGGCCGGATTTATTGCTTGCACTAACGTTTGCATCTGCCGGAACGGCTCTGCAGACCAACCAGTTGTCGATGATGCTGGAGACGGCCGGAAGAAAAGCATGGTGGCCGACTCCGGTTGCTGACCGCGTAGCCGGATGGTTCACGTCAATGTATCCAGTCTGTTGTGATGGCTGCACCCAACCGGCGAGTCGGGTCGTTTCCTCTGCCAGAAAAATGCTGCAAGAGGTTCCTGCTGGTGGCCTGTCGTTTGATATCCTTCGTTATTTCTCTGATGAAGGACGCCGCGACCTTTCACCGATTGAATTGCCGCAAATCCTGTTTCATTACGCAGGCGCTGCGGATGCAGAAATGGAAAACGATTGGTTTGCGCTGGAGGAAAATACTCCGGGCCGTCCAATTGCCCCAGAACGCAAGCGCGCAATCGCCATTGAGCTGGTTTTTGAAGAAACACGGGATGGTTCGCTACGCATCGACTGCTCTGCTCCGGCAGAACGAAACGAATTGGCTGATGCGATCCTGCAGGCATTTCAATCTCGTGTCAAGGAATTGATTGAAGCTTCCGGCAACAGGCAAACCGTTTCTCGCCTTGATTATGACGGCTTTGAAAATGACGCTGAGCTGGATGCGTTTCTGAAACAGCTTGCCCCGACATACTGAAACTCTTCACCTCACCTCTTATTGCATTGTTGTTATGCTTAATTGAAGACTTTCACATTCCCGTTTACAGCATATTCAGCAGTTCTTTCTCGTCATCCGTCATCTCTTCGTCAGTCCCTGATTCATGAAGATCATTTTTCTCTGTCGAATCAGATACGCTGGCATCTTGTTTTTCTTTCTGTTCAAAATCGTCCTGATTGGTCGCGATCAGCTCTGCGATTTGACCAAAGGATGACGATTCATAAAGCGCACGTAGCTTGATGTCAAAACCGAGTCGCGACCGGATACGTCCGGCAAAACGCATTGCCGCCAGACTATTGCCGCCAGCGTCAAAGAACGATTGCGCACGCGAGGCCGGCCATGCAGAAAGAATCTCCTGCCAGATCTCGGCGAGATATTTTTCCGTATCGTTTTCCGGAACCAGTACGCTGTTTTGATCGGCATTCTCCTGCGGCTTTCGCTCCAGATAAATCTGCGTCAGCTTTTTCATATCCAGTTTATTGTTTGCCGTCAGCGGAAAACGATCCATGCAGATCAGGTCATCCGGAATCATATAATGGGCGAGTTGTCCGCGAAGGTAAACGCGCAATGCATCAAGATCACACTCTTTTGCCCGAACAAACGCAACCATGCGCTGTGCATCTGCAACTGCCCGTCCAGACACCGTCACGCCGATCACCGCAGAGCCGTCAATCCCCGGATAAAGGTTGATCGCATTTTCGACCTGATCGGGTTCGATCCTGTGTCCGCGGATTTTGAGCTGCCTGTCCATGCGCCCGAGATAGGTGTAGGAACCGTCAGCCACACGCCGCATTTTGTCGCCGGAGCGGTAGACGCGTTTGCCATCCATCTGTGCCAATGGTGACGCCGTAAATGCGCGGTCTGTTTCTTCGGGACGTTGATTGTAACCGGCAGCAAGGCACTCGCCGCTGATCAGAAGCTCGCCCGGAACACCGGTTGCGGCTGCATGTCCGAAGCGATCGATTAAATTGAATCCGGTATGACGGACAGGTTCGCCGACAGGGATTGGCAGGTTTCTATCCCAATCATTCTGATGCATCCAGTAACAGGCAACTTCGACACAGGCTTCGGTCGGGCCATACAGGTTGCAGAGGATCTTGTCCTGATGGGCTGGATTTTCGTAGAAGCGTTCAATGAGTGACGCCGGAACGGACTCAGCCCCCAAAACGACCAGATCACCCGACCAGACGCCGCCATCAACTTCATCAAGCAGCGCAGAGAAATATGTCGGCGTCATGTTGGCGACAGTGCTGTTGTGATTGTGCATAAAGGCCGATAGCAGTGACGGATCATTGCGGGTCTCTTCATCCGGGACCAACAATAAGTGCCCGTGAAGCAATGCGCCAAGCAAACTGTGCAGCGACGCATCAAACGGAATCGGCGGAATCCATGTCTCGCGAACCGGTGTACTGAGCTCATTGTACATGGTTTCAGCGATCCAGATACCGAGGTTGCGCAGAGACTGATGTCCGACAATCACGCCTTTTGGTTTTCCGGTTGATCCGCTCGTATAGATCATATACGCCGCGTCGTACAGTTTCACTTCCGAAAGTTTCTCCATTTGATCAGCAGGCTGCAACAGCTTATCCGGAGGAAAGATGACTGAAACAAGCGCGGCGATTTCGTTTGTGTCTTGCGCTGTAATCAGAACCGGATTGTCCAACTCTTCCAGAATCGACTTCAGCTGTGCCGTTGGTGCATCCGGCCACAACGGAAGATAGATGCCGCCGGAAAGCCAAATGCCGAGAATGACCGGAACCACTTCTTCGCAACGAGGCAGTTGCATGCAGACCGGCGTTCCCGTTTGTACACCAGCTTGGTGCAGAACGGCTGCAACATTCATCGCGCGATCAGCAATTTCTTTTCGGGAAAAACAATTGCCGCCGAACTGGACGCAAGGCGCCTGCGGATTTTCTGAAACCTTCTTCATGAACAGATCCATCACCGTCTGCCCGTCTTCTTGCAGATGAGAGTCGGAATGCGTTTCTGCTGCCGCGACTTCTGACTGTGGCTGTAATTCAAGGTCTGACAACAGCGTATCCGGAGTACGGGTGAGAGTTCTCAACACATGCACCAGCTGCTGCCCGATCTGCCGGATGAATGCGCCGTCATAGCGGGATTCATTATAATGCACGGTGATCGCAAAGTTCTGCGAGGGGTGAACCTCGATACTTAACTCATATTCAACTTCTTCATGCCCGCCGGGTTGACTGACCTTGAGGCCGGTATCGGTGAACGGTTGCAAAACAGAGTCATCCAGTGGATAGTTTTCAAAAACAAGGATATGGTTAAACCATGTTCCTGCAGGCATGGCAGAGATCTGCGCCCGCTTTTCCAACCCGATCCGGTCATGCTGCAGTTGCGCAGCCAATTCTTTCGGCGATTTTATCTTATCCATACGCGCGCGGATCGGCAATGTCTGGATGCACAATCCCATAATCGACTCAATCCCGTCAAGCGGTAAATCACGGCCGGAGCAGACTAACCCGAAAACGGTATCATCTGTTTCCGCGTGACGACTGAGCAACGCTGACCACGCTGTCTGGAAAACAACGCTCGGAGTGACGTTCCATTCGCGTGCCGTCTGTTCAAGACCTTCCCGCAAGTCGTTATCAAGATTGAATGCGTATTCATTCATCTGACGACCAGTTCCCGCCCGGGTCGGAGCGATGCCGGTTACTTCCACGAGGCCATCAAGATAATCTTCCCATGTGACAGCCGAGGCTGAAGACTTGTCATCCGCTTCTCTTGCAGCCTGTATAAAGCGGCTATAGGGGACAGGCTCAGCAAGAACAGCAGGAGCGATGCCGGTGTACTGCCGGTATAACTGGCCGACCTCTTCAAGCATAATTCCGATGCACCAACCGTCGGCGATCAGGTGGGGATAGCTGTTGAGAAAACGCCAGCGATTGCCGTCAACCTGCACCAGTTTGCAGCGCAACAACGGCCCATGTTCAAGATCGAACGGCATCTGTCTGTCTTTTTCACAAAGCTCATCAAACAGGCGCTGCGGATTGTTACTTTGAATATCGTTTTTACCGATCAACTCGAATAATGGCGGCAACTGTTTCAGCACAACCTGAAGCGGACTTCCGTCAGGGCTGTCGACAAACACAGTGCGCAAAACCGGATGCCGCTGCACAACCGTCTGCCATGCGCGCCGGAAACTTTCGGTGTCAAGCTCTCCTTCCAGATCGAACCAGAGTTGTTCGAAATACGCTGGTGATTCCGGTTCGCGTCTTGTGTGAAACAACATCCCTTCCTGCACCGGTGTCAGCGGATACGCGTCTTCAATTTCTTCCGGCCTGTACTGATAGCGCGAGCACACCGCCTCAAAGTCTGCTTGCGTAAGTGGCTGCGTCGTCAGATCCGATGCGGTGAGGATTGTTTCTGTTTGTTGCCCGCAGGTCTGGATAAGATCACGCAACGTCCGGATCGTTTCATTCAGGATGTCGCGTGCTTGCTGCTCGGTCACCTTGTCGGTGCGAATGTTTGCCTGCAGTGTAAACGTTCCGTTCTGGAAAAATAGGTCCAACTCCATCGAAGCGGCCTGGGGACCAGCTGTTGACGAGGCTCCAGTCGGTTCGTGTGACGGAACGAAGAACGTGTCTTTACCGCTGAGGTCGGCAAGATAGTTGAAGACAATATCCGGCTCTTGTGTTGCTCTAAGTTTCTCCGCCTGCGGCAGGTCAGACAGATAACGGATCATCGCGTAATCAGTTCCGCGACGACTTGCCGTACGCGATGCTTCTTTGGTCTGGATCAACAAATCAAGAAGACCTGAAGTCTCATCAATCGCGTCAAACCGTACCGGCCAGATTGAGGTGAACCACCCGACAGCCTGCGCCGGTTCATCGACCGGCCCTACAGCTTGTCTGCCGTGGCCTTCGATTAAAACACCCGATGCCTGCGGAGCGGTTTTATTCAATGCCTTGCGCAAAGCCGTCAGCGCAGCATCTGCAGCGGTAGCATTGCATGCGGCCAAAGGTTTCGTATTTAAATCGTGCAATGAGATATCGGTGCAATGTACTTCAATCGTTTTACTCTGCGGTTTAATATCGGAACTATTCTCCGTCGAGGTAAACGCTGGTTGCAATCCGTCAAGTGTTTCAAGCCAGAATTTCGCCGCGTATTCCATACTTTGTTCAGTTGCAGATTCACTGGCGGCTTGCGTCCAGTCTGCAAACGAATCAATTGACGGTGTGACTTGCGCCGCAGAGCCTGATGAAATCAACTCATATGCGGCACGAAAATCTTCCAGCAGAAGATGCCAGCTGACGCCGTCAACAACAAGATGATGGGCAAGGAAAAAGACACGATCGCGCCCCCCTGTTTTGAACAGCGTGATCCGGAACAGCGGCGCCTGATCAAGCCTGAACGCGGCTTGCTGCTCTGATGTGATGCGCGTAATCTGTGCCGTCGCATTCGGATCACCTGCCAGATCGACAACAGTGAAAAGATTGTCCGGAATGGTTGTCGGCTGAATGGTCTGGGTAACTTCAGCGTCTACGTTTGTGAATGTCGCCCGAAGCGCGTCATGACGTTTCCAAAGGCTTTCAGTCGCCAAACGTACCGTTTGCGCAGAAAGGCTTGGCGTTTCAAACAGCAGCGCATGATTATAATGATGAAGGTTTTGCGTATGCGTCTGGAAGAACCACGCCTGCATGGGCGACAGCGCAGCGATCCCCTGATACGGTTTGCGCTGGACGATCTCGGCACGGCTTGATGAATTCACGTGTTTGGCAAGTTCCGACAGCGTTCCTAACCGGAACAGGTCATTCATGCGGATCGGGTAACCGGCTTCTGTCATCCGTGCGACGATTTGCAGAGCTTTGATGGAGTCGCCGCCGAGTTCGAGGAAATGATCTTCCGGGTTTACCGTTTCGCACTTGAGAATATTTTTCCAGATTCCCGCCAGAGTTTCCTCCGTTGGTGTCAGTGGCTTTTGCGCCACAGCGCTGCGTTTGCCTGACGACAGCCGGATCTCGCCGAGTGCGCGGCGGTCGATTTTTCCGCTGACCGTAAGCGGCAGTTTCTCAAGACCGGCAATCCGGCGGGGAACCATATAGGACGGAAGCCGCTGTTCAAGATGAGTCCGGATCGCTGCCGTATCCACAACAGGGGAGTGAAACAGCGTTAACGTTACCGAGTCGCCTTCATGCAAGACCATCACAGCGGCATGTTCGATTCCCGGGAATGTTTTGGCAACCTGCTCGATCTCTTCAGGCTCAATGCGGTGTCCCAGAATTTTGATCTGGGAATCCTTGCGTCCGGCAAAGACCAACTCACCCTCTTCTGTCCATCGCGCACGGTCACCGGTATTATACAGCCGACCGTACGGGGATTCGACAAATGCATCTTCCGTCTGCTGCTGCAGGTTCAGATAACCCTGACTGAGTCCGGCACCACCAATATACAGCTGGCCATAGAGTCCGACAGCCTGCAGCGTTTGGTCATGATCCAGAACATACGCTGTCGTATTGAGAATCGGCTTGCCAATTGGAATGGCGTTGCCTGTCGCATCATTGACTAGATCCACGTCATGCCATGTCGACTGCACGCAGGTCTCGGTCGGGCCGTACATATTGCAGACGCGAACGCCGGTGTTGGCCTCATGCGAGTAGAATTGGCGCACGATCTCGGCATGTAATGTTTCTGCGCCGAAATTCAGGTGACGGATCGACGGGAATACCGGATAGCGTCCGCGTTCAGTCAGAATCTGGAACTGGCTCGGGGTCATGTCGAGCAGATCGATTGTATTTTTCTTGAGATACTCGCGCAGGCTGTAGCCGTCAGCGGCCATGTGTTCCGGCAGAATATGAAGCGTATGCCCATTCAATAGAGAGCCGAACAAATGCTGAACAGAAACGTCAAACACAAAATGCGCGAGCATCGCCTCCCGAACCGTTTCACCAAGAGGCTGATAAATATCATCTGCCAGCCACTGCACAAGGTTCATCACCGACTGCTGCGTAATCATGACACCCTTGGGCGTACCGGTTGAGCCGGAAGTAAAGAGAATGTACGCCAGATCCTTCGGGCAGGCATCCACCAGTTTTTGCAGTTCCTGTGGAGTATCGGGCAACGCGTCTGCAAGAATAAGCGGCGTTTCCCAAGACGAACAACTCGCGCGCAACGAGGACTGGGTGACAACCGCATACGCTTGCGTGTCGGTTAAAATGAGCTTGGCGCGCTCCTCCGGAATATCGGTCGCCAGAGGCACATAATAACCTCCTGCCCGCAAGACGCCGAGAACGGCTGCGGCAAACCAGACCGAGCGCTCCATACAAATCCCGATCGCTTTGCCGCGGATGTCAGCATCCTGCGTCAGTGCATGGGCGATGCGTGCTGCCGCGTCTTCCAGTTGCCGATAGCTGAGGCTTCCGTCTTCAGCGACAACAGCGGTCTTGTCCGGCGCGGCTTTTACCTGCTCAGTAAAACGGGCGTAAAGTCCGGTTTGTTGTACTGAGCTTTCAGAACCTTTAGCGAATGCGAGGACGGCATCCGTTTCTTCTTGCGTAAAGGGGCGTGTTGCCGATACAGGCGCTGACGGATCTTGCGAGAATGCCGACAGAATCCGGCAGAACCAGTTGGCCCAGCGCTCGACCGTTGTCTGTTTCAAACGGCACGGATCATATTCAAAATCAAGATGGATCACGCCGCCGGTTTCAATCGTATCCAGACTGATCGCAAACATGGAGCCGGGGATGGGTGCACTGACCGGCTGCAGGACTGAGCCAGCCAGTTTCAGTTCGCGCTCATCGGCGTTTTCATACGTAATCATTGTCTGGACAAGATGTCCGTACCCGTCTTCGGCAAGCGTCTCAAACGGCAGTTCCTGATTGGCGTAAGCAAAGACACAGGCTTCGCGCACCGTTGTCAGAAATTGCCGGATCGTCTGCTCAGGCTGCACTTTCATGCGCAGGATAATGGTGTTAACAAACATCCCGACCGTTTTGTCAAAGCGCTCGCCGGGGCGACCTGCTGCAACGGTGCCGATCGTGATGTCATCCTGCCCCGAAAGGTTTTTTAACAGAATTGCATAACCTGCCGCAAGCATCATGAACAGCGAAACGCCGCAGTCCTTTGCTGACGCGCGCAACGTTGTTGTTGTCTTTTTGTCAACATCAATCCGAATGTGCCCTGCCGAAGCGGGTTGAGTCTCTGACAGGGCAAAGTCAAAAGGGACATCAGCCGCGCTCGCCTCCTCAAGAACGGCATGCCACTCCTGACGAAGCCGGTTTTCCTGTTCTGATCCGGAAAACTCTTTCATCGTTCCGGCATAGTCTGCATACGTTGGTGGCGGTGGCGCTAGCGTCTGCCCTTCATACGCAAGCTGCAGATCCTGCGACAGTGTCGCAAGCGAAATCCCGTCAAGAACAAGATGCAGGCCGTCAAGCATCAACAGGCAATCTTTTTCAGTTTCAACGAATCCGGCACGGAAAAGCGGGCCGTGTGCGAGGTCAAACGGCTTCATGAAATCCTGAATGATCTGCTGCTGCTCGCGGCCGTCTGCTTCGATCCGTTCCAACGAAATTTTCGGCTCTTCGACCGTGATCGCTGTGTACTCGCCATTGACGATGCGGTAACTTGTGCGCAATGCGTCGTGGCGGCGGATGACCTCACCCAGCGCAATCTCCAACCGGTTCGCATCAAGTTTCGACTCTGTTGTCCATGCACCGGGCATGTGGTAAGCGCGCTGATCACCGCTGCGTTGCATCTCCGCCATAAGGCGGCGCTCGACAGAAGTCAGTTGCCGGAAGAACGCGGGGCCGCCGCCTTTAAATTCGAAACCGCCTTTGCGAAGCGCCATGACGCTTTTGCGGATCGCGTCGGCAACAGCAGCGATGTCGTCATCGGTGTGCTGCACGGAGAAGAAGCAGGTGCGGCGCTCCCACGTATAAACACCATGCTCCAGAAGCAACATATACAAAAGATCCAACTCAATCGGTTGTAATAGCGGGCTGTACGAGCCGAAACTGTCGAACTTGAACTGACTGGCGAAGTAACTGATCCGGAGCGGAACTTCTTCCTGCTCAAACCATGCATTCAAGCTGTCGGCAAACTGCTCGGTACGCCGATTCATCAGCGGATACCATTCCGGATGCGATTCAAGCAAATCCACCACCGCACACACCGATGCCATCGCAAGAGGATGGCGGCAGAAGGTTCCGCCAAAGACAATCATCTCGGCTTCTGGAACCGATCCGTCACCATAATTCCACGCGCCGCCGTCGATATGGTCCATGCATTTGCTTTTGCCGCAGACAACTCCGACCGGCATACCGCCACCGATGATCTTGCCGTAAAGCGCCATGTCCGCGCGGATGCCGAAATGCTCCTGACAACCGCCTGGGGCAATCCGAAAACCCGTGACCATTTCGTCAAAGATCAGGATGGTATCGGTGTCTTCGGTGATCTGCCGCAGTTTTCGCAGGAATGTCTGCGGTTGCAGTGACGGCCGGCGGCTCTGCACCGGTTCGACCAGCACCGCCGCGAGCTCCCCGCGCTTCGCCAACGCTTCGATCCGTTGCAGTGACTCGTCGGTGCCGTAATCGAAAATGACCATGTCTTCGACCATGCCTTGCGGCGTTCCGGGAGAGAGGGCGATTGTGTGCTCTTCGCCGTGGTTCATGGCGATAACCCCGTCAAAGATTCCGTGGTACGAGCCGCTGAACATGGCGATTTTTTTGCGGCCCGTGTGTGCGCGCGCAATCCGCAACGCCATCATGACCGACTCGCTGCCGGTGTTGGAAAATGCGGTCCGCTCGTTTCCTGTCAGGCGGCAGATTCCCTCAGCGGCTTTGCCGGTCAGGTCGCACTGCGGACCAAGCTCATACCCCTGGCTGATCTGTTGCTCGACTGCACGCGTCATCTCCGGCATGCCGTGACCAAGAAAATGCACGCCCATCCCCAGCGCGATATCAATATAGCTGTTGCCGTCGACATCGGTGAAGTGCGAGCCTTTACTTGCCGATGAGATGATCGGATACGCGGCCTCTTTCATTGAGAAGCGGAACGAGAGTGTGCTTTTCCAGTCGGCCAGATTTTTACGGCTGCGGCGCATCATGTCGCGGCTGGTATGGGTACGCTGCACATGGCGTTTAACCAGATCGTTTACAAAAACAGTCTGCTCTTCAGTTAAGGAATCTGCTTCCAATTTCAAGCCGCGAACATTGCGCTGGATCGAGCGGATCGTTTCCTGCTCTTCAGCCGTTAATACCGGTGCATGATTTTCTGTCGACGCCTTTGCAGGTATCGTTGTCGGGGCTGCAGCTTGAACAGCGGCGGCGTTAATTTGCGATGGCTGTGCAGAAACCGGTATTGCAGATGCATCTGGTGAAAGCATCTGCAGTTGTTGCCTGAAAAGTGCCTGCATGGTCTGGATCTGCTGCACAAAAAGTCCGGCCAAACCGCTATCGGGATTAACAGTTGTTATTGTACTATGATTGGCTGTTACTGCTGGAGCTGTTGGCTGAGTTGGTAGCGGAATCGGTTGCGGTGCCGGTGTTGCGGTTTGCGGCTGGATGCCGTTCTGCTCGATATAGTCGACAATCTTTTCAAGCGACGTCAACTCACGGAAAAAGAAACCCATCTCCACGGTCACGCCGTACATACCCTCAAGCCGCTGGCCCAGTTTAAGCATCATCAACGAGTCAAGGCCGAGCTCGAATAGGTTGGCTTTCGGATCCAGTGAGTCTTTTGCCAGAGCAAAAATATTCGCCATCTCTGAGGCGATGCCGTCATAAATTTTCTGATTCATAATCCTGATTTCCGTTTAAAATATAGGACTTCGCTGTCGGTGTCATCATTTGACAGACGGCAGAGATTATTTTGCGTGCAGAATGAGTCGGTATGAGAAACAAGCCACGTTTGTTTCAGACCGCTCAGTCCGTTGTGAAACGGAATACCGGCCCCTGAATGGTTTCCTTTTCAGGAACAAATTCATAGTCAATGTCCGGGTAGTATTCTTTCAGGCTCTGATAGCGCCGGTAGTCATTGGTCTTTTCCATGTACGGTCGCGAACGGACTGTATCTACCCGCCAGAAGTACTCTTTGCCTGGTGCCAAATTGTCGACTTCATAGGAGTAAGTATTTTCGTCTGTAACGTAAAGACGGACACCGTCATGTTTTTCCATCGAGGCTTCGCAGACGGCTTTTTCCGATTCGCCGACATACACTGCATACGTGCCGTAGAGCAACCCCGCATCCCAGCTCAGGGTTGTTTTTCCGGAAGAAATAGTCTTCCCCGACTTCGGACGCATATGGCAAGGCGCGCCGCTGATCTGTCGCAGAATACTGTCATACATCAGCCGTCCGACCCACGGATCGTCGCTGGTATTGATAAACAGCAGGATGTAAGTATCGCGGTGCATGTAATAACCAACGCAACAGTAATAGCCGGGAATCGCTCCTTCAACGCCGCGGAATGTTCCACGGCCGGTCAACCGTTCCATGAGTCCCAAGCCCCGCGCGTCTTCCGGACGGCCGTTGTAGTCACAGATTAATTTTGTCATGCGTGCGTAGGAATGCGGATGCAACAACTTGTCCGATTCAAACAAAGCCTGCATGAAACGCAACACATCGTCCGGGCTGCAGATGGCTGCGGCCGGCGTTGTCGGATACCGCATCGTCCGCTCAGCTAGCGTCGAAGAGTGAATACCGGTATAGCCGCGAATCATGTTGTCCGGCAGTTCACGCTCGGAAGTGTCGAACCAGCTTTTTTTCATGCCGCATTTATCGAAGACCCGTTGTTTCAGAATTTCTGCCAGGGGCTTCTGGTCGATCTTCTCGGCGATGAGCCCTGCAATCAAATAATCCGTATCGCTGTAGGCATAGGTTCCGGGATCAACAACCAGTTTCGGATTCGAACCAATCACCTCGGCAAGAATCTTTTGTGGCGTATAGCGCAGACGGTCAAACTTCGGATCTGCACTCAGACCCAACGCCTCAATATTCCTATAGTCATAAATCCCCGACGACATCATCAGGCAGTCCTTGAGGGTAATCTCATTCGCTTCCGGATGGACACCATAGCCCAGCAGATCACTCAACTTTTGATCCAGTCGCAATTTCCACTCATGTTCCATCTGAAGCAAACTGGCGGAAATCATCGTACGGGTCAACGGGCCGACGCGGAACGGCATGTCGACCTGCATCGGCTTGCCTGTTGCGTATGAAGACACACCGACGTTGGCGATTCGCAACCCCCAGTCGGGTGATTGAACAATCAGAAGCGCACCCGGGATCCGCTTGTTATCGACCTCACGCTGCATTCGCGTTATCCACCGTTCCGGAACAAGTTTCGGATCGGCTTTGTTTAGTTCTTCCTGCGCGAAACCATGACTTTGCACTGCTGCCCAGAACAATAGCCCAAGCAGACAAACGGCGCCAGTATAACGAACTGTTTTTATCATATTCATGGTGATATTGAATCCTTCATGATGCCGACCGCAATGGGCATTAACCGAATTCCGGTTATCAAAAATATTATTCTACTGTGAAGTGCCAAACCGGTCCTTCGAACAACCTGAATTCGCTTGGTTTTCGGAAGACGTAGGTTTTTTCATAACTCAGATTATAGTCGACCAGATCTTCATCCGCTTCATAATCACGATCCGACTGTTTGTTCAGTGCATCGACCCGCCAATAGTATGTTTGTCCCGAACGGAGATTTTTGACCGGGCAGGCAAAGTTATCGACGGTGTATAGCTCTACACCATCATGTTTGTCCTTGGTTGCGGTGCGGACTTTATCGGCATCGGTTCCTACATAGACAAAATGCTTGAACCCGTAAAAGTCTCCCGCATGCCACCGCAGGGTCAGTTCGCCGTTTGATGTTTCGACGTCCTCTGCCCCCTTGACTGGGACAGGTGCATCACAGGCGCCGAAAATCTGCTCCTGAATCCGGTAGCATATTTCCGCACGCGTATATTTATTGTCGAACGTATTACAGAATTGCAGATAAAACGATTGCTCTTCCGGATAGTAAAAAACTGCGGTTAAATACCCAAGGGCAGTTCCACCGTGGCCGTAGGACGGCCCCCGTGGAAGGAGTTCTTCCAGAATGGCCTTGCCGTAGCCCTGGTGGTCACCGATATAGTTCATCTGCAACAGCTTTGCGCGACTTTCGACAGAGATCAGCTCTTCTGTCGTCAGCAGTTTCTGATAAAACTGAACCATGTCAAACGGCGTGGAGATGATTGCCCCGGCAGCCCAAGGCACGTCCTGGTTATATCGCGTACAGTCGATCCAGAATTCGTAATCTTTGTAGCCTGTATGCCCATGGGCGGTGCGCTTGGTGACGCGATAGTCGGTTGCCATGAAGGTGTCAGTTATCTTGATCTTATCGAAGATCCGTTCTTTGAGAATCTGTTCCAGCGGCTTACCTTCAATACGCTCTGCAATCAGACCGCAGACCAGATAGCCGGTATTGGTGTAGGTATAGAAATAGTTTTCACCGTCATCCGTTCCTCCCGGCTCATCTGTCGTGGAGGTGCCTTTATTTTTTGCGATGGCCAGAATCTGTTCCTGTGTGAAATCGTACATGGCATTTTTCTCGGTGACGTCGCCAAGATACTCTTCATTGGTGTAACTGTAGAGGCCTGAGGTCATGTCCAGACATTCATGGATCGTAATCTCCTCGCCGTTACAGATCAGTTTCATGGTTTCCGGCGGAAGGTATTTACCGATCAGATCATCAATATTGATTTTATGTTCGGCGTCCAGTTGCAACATCATCGTGGCGATAAAGATCTTTGTACAACTTCCGATCCGGAACTGTGTCGATGGCAGCAGCTCTACCGAATCATCATCGAGGCGTGCTTTTCCTGACCGGGCAAAACGCGCACCCCAGTTCGGATTACTGAAAAGGACGGCAACGCCCGGCATGATGTTGTTTTTCGTGTAGTAATCAAGGACATCGGTCCAGCACTTTGGAGCCCAGTACCACTCCCGCTGGCTTGAGGCGTCTTCTGTGTCGGCACAGGGCAACGGGTCGGGCTGGAGCGTTTCGTCCGTATAAACCGGGGTCACTCCGCCATAGGGCTCCGGCTTCGGGGCAGGCTTTTGCGCGTCCCCCGCAGAAATCATTGTTGGGCAAAGCACAACGATGGCAATCCACACGATGAACGTAATAATTTTACATAATTTTGCAGACACGGATTTATTCTCCGTTATCAAGTAACAAATCGGAATAACAAAACTGAAATGCTTCCAGCAGCATCGCAATTATTTTATTCTTCTTAATCGTCTTCGTCGAGTGCTACCCGATTGTTACACCTGAATAATCTGTAAATTTTAACAGAGACACAAAAGTCTTGCCAGTGTTTCTGGAATGTTTTTTCAGGATGGAATTGAAAAAAAACGACAAACAGAGTACTTTTAGATATCTCGGTGGTGGGCAAAAACACGATTCGCCGTACCATGCAGCAGCAATGACGCAAATGGTGATGGCATTTCCAGTGTAATTTTCGGGCAGCATGTAACAACCGGATTGATAGGGTGGAGTACATCTGTAGATCGGATGGAAATTTGATGGATTATAGCAAAAAAAATCTCCAGAATATTTATCCATTGTCGTCCATGCAGACAGGTATGTTGCTGCACACTCTCACGCAGGATGAAACTGCATACCGGATGCAGATGAGACTCGTTTTACATGGCACACTTAATATCAATTATTTTGAGACAGCTTGGCAAAATTTAATTGAACGCCATGACTGCTTCCGGACGGTTTTTGCGTTTTCCGGCGCACCGATACCGCTGCAAGTTGTTTACCAACAAGTACCTGTAAACTTAAAGAA
>QKHZ01000195.1 GCA_003249795.1 bacterium
GGTTTTGCATATTTGTTTCATCACGAGCCGGAAATTCTCAAAACCCATCGAGGATATGACAAAGGTGCACTTGAGCTTGCGCAAGACTTGGGCGAAACGCTTCACGTAAAGCCGGTGTACGGACAGGTTTCGCGTTTACTGGTTGATCTGAACCGGTCTTTATCAAACCGCAATCTGTTTTCACGCTTCAGTCGGTCATTATCAGAAGAAGAAAAAGAAAAGATTCTGGCAATCTATTACTACCCGTTTCGGCAAGTAGCGGCGCAACAGATTCAGGCTGCGTTGAAAAAGGCAAAACGGGTTGTGCATCTGTCTGTCCATAGTTTCACACCGGTGCTGGATGGAAAAATCCGCGCATGTGAGATTGGAATCCTAACCGATCCCTCACGGAAATCTGACACGAATTTGGCAGACTTATGGACGTCAGAGCTGCAGCAGAAATGTCCGCAGTGGAAGGTGCGACGCAACTTCCCGTACCGTGGTGTAAGCGACGGACATGTCACGGCGTTGCGCAAACAGTATCCGGATGGTTGTTATACCGGACTGGAGTTGGAAGTCAGCCACGCGATGATGGGAAACGCGGTTGTTTGGAAAAAAACGCGGCAGGTACTTTGTACATCTTTCGCCGAAGCGGTTGCTCTGATGTAAAATTAATAATAGAGAGTTGAACAGTAAGACCCGCAATCGCGTTCACATACAAGTTGTGCAGAAAAAGGCATTACGATGACACCGCTATCCGAAAATGCCGATCAGTCCGAGCCGGAACCGGTACAGGAACAGACTGAAGACGAAAAGATTCTTGATAAAGTTTATGCGCAAGATCCGGATACACGCGCGTACATTATTGAGATCGATCTGGATCGGTATGAAGACGTTTTCAATGAATGGGATCCGGCACCGTTTAAGCGCCGTGATCTTGATCCCGACCTACGCGAATACCTGCAGGAATCATCTGAAGACATCCCGGTTGAATATCCGATTTCACTACGTTTTACGGCTCCGACGGCTGTTGAAAACAGCGAGAAAGAAAAGCGGGTCAAAGCCGGGGTGCGCAATTCATTTTTATTTGAAAAGCGATTGATCATGCGCAAGCTGCGCAAACTGACATTACGGCTTCTGGCACAGACAGCGGTTGCAGTCGGATTACTGATCCTCGTGCATCTTCTTGTTGTCAATGTTGGTACGGAAGGCTCGATGTGGCTGAGCATTCTGCAGGAAGGCCTCACCATTGGCGCGTGGGTTTTTGCGTGGGACGCGATTGCGACGTTTGCGTTTGAGCGGGTGAAGATTCACGGAATGATGATGAAGTGGAATCGATTTTGTGAAGCTCGCATCGAATTTGAATATCGCGACCGCCGCGCTTCTGTGCGCATGAACCTGCCGAAATATTGAATACAGTTTCCAAATAGAAATAAACCGATCTGATTTCCCGATAAGTTTGTGAACCTAATAACCCGCATGCAAAAAACGTGGCGAAGACCGCACTGCGGCAAGCAAAAAAGGGGTAAAAAAAAGAAGGCATTTACCTGGGTTAGGGGTAAACGCCTTCTTCACGGTACTATGCTGCCATTTGGTCAGGATGGCACGGGTACTGTAATTCATATTTCTCGATCTTCGCACTTATGCATGCGAAGTCGAGTGGATCATGGCTTCGTAAATCGTTTGCGCATTACCACCTGTTTCAATGGCACTGCGGCAAGCGGGGTTGTTCATCATCCGTGAAATTGTCGAGAGGGCTTCAAAGTGTTGTGTCTGCTGATCGGTTGGTGAGAGAATCAGGAATACAAAGTTCACCGGTGCGCCGTCGATTGAATTAAAGCCGTCAACATCACTGACCCGTGCGAAGGCGCCAACAACGTGCTCAAGGCTGTCGATGCGCGCGTGCGGAATGGCCAGACCGTTACCGATAGCGGTGCTGCCCTTTTCTTCTCGCTCGCGCAGAGCAATGCAAACCGTGCCGACTTCGTTTTCAGAAATAAAACCAGAGGAGGCGAGTTGTTTTGCCATCAGGCTGAACAGGTCGTCACGGTAAGAAACCGCAGGTTCAAGAATAATATTTTCAGGCATGATCAGGTTGTCAAGCATTACAGTCATTGCGAACTCCTTCAGTATGATAGCAATTCAACTACGATGCAGTTAGAACCATTAATCACGCGTGGCAAGTTTAGCGCGGATGCGTTTCAGGCTGAACAAACTTTCGCGCTCCATTTCCTCAAGCCGTGACATGATGAAGGTCGCGTTCTCTTCCAATTGCGGGATGACTTTCAGTTCCAGCGCATTTACACGTCTCTTCGTGCGTTCGATCTCGTCGACCAGAACCGCAATCGCGGCTTCTGCTTCGGCCTGCGCCACGCAGTGGCCAAGCAGGTCTTCGGATGCCTGTGCTGCTTCAATACTCTGCGGCAGTTCGCCTGAAATCGCGCTGGTCGAAACTTCCAGATCCGACAACTTGTAAGCAGGAAGTGTCACACCCATATACTGCCGTGTCTGCATCGCCAGCGTTTTCTTGCCGGTGCGGGTCATGGCGTAACCCCAGGCGGCATGTCGGCCTGCAGCCATTTCTGCGGTGACCGATGCGCCCAGTGCTTTCTGGTATGCGGCTTCTGTTTCCTGTTCCTGTTTACGGTAGGTGTCCAGCGCCTTGAACAGCTCCACCATCAGCGACTCCTGCTTGCGTTGCAGCAGTTTGTGGCCGCGTTTGACGATGCCTAAGCGGCGCTTGGTATCACGCAGCTCTGCGCGGGTGGGCTTGATCTGCTGTCTCATGCCTTGGTCTCCACGGCCTCAGACTTGGTCAGAAATTCGGCAAGAAGTGACTGGTCAAGACGTGTAAGAGCATTTTCCGGAACCATCCCGAACATCTCCCATGCCAGATCCAGCGTATTTTCAATCGTGCGGTTTTCATGCTGCCCCTGACGCACGAAACGATCTTCAAACGCATCTGCAAAGGAAAGGATCGCACGGTCGCGGGCGGTGAGACTGTCGTGACCGACGATCGCCGCCAGACCCCGAAGTTCCAGCCCTTCAGCATAAAGGCTGTAGCACTGGTCGGAAACGCTCTTGTGGTCTTTGCGCGTATGCTTTGCGCCAACACCCAGACCCATCAGTCGCGACAGACTCGGCAGTACGTTGATCGGCGGGTAAACGCCCTGACGCTGCAGTTCGCGCGAGATCACGATCTGGCCTTCAGTGATGTAACCGGTCAGGTCAGGAATCGGGTGCGTGATATCATCACCCGGCATCGTCAGAATCGGAATCTGTGTCACCGATCCCTGCTGTCCTTTCACACGTCCTGCGCGTTCATAAATACCGGCAAGGTCGGTGTACATGTAACCCGGATAACCGCGGCGGCCCGGAACTTCTTCACGGGCAGAACCGACTTCACGCAGCGCTTCGCAGTAGTTGGTCATATCAGTCAGGATGACAAGCACCTGCAGACCCTGTTCAAAGGCGAGGTATTCAGCAGCAGTCAGCGCGACCTTCGGCGTGAGTAGCCGTTCAACAGCCGGATCGTTTGCGAGGTTCAGGAATACGACCGCACTCGACAACGCACCGGTATCGCGGAAGCCGTCCATAAATGTCCGCGCTTCTTCGTTAGTGATCCCCATCGCGGCGAACACAACAGCGAACTGTTCGTCTTTACCGCGGACGATTGCCTGACGTGCAATCTGCAACGCGATTTCATTGTGCGGAAGACCTGCACCCGAGAAGATCGGCAGCTTCTGTCCGCGCACCAGCGTGTTCATTCCGTCGATAGAAGAAATACCGGTCTGGATAAATTCGCGCGGCGTGTCGCGGCGGTAAGGGTTAATCGGCATGCCGAGAATGTCGCGCTCGTCGTCAGACAGAATCGCAGGCGCGCCGTCAAGCGGACGTCCCGCACCGTTTAAGATTCGGCCGAGAAGTTCTTTCGTCACCGGCAGGGTGAAGGGCTTGCCGAAGAAGGTCGCACCCGTTTGGGCGTTGATCCCTTCGGTGCCTTCAAAGACCTGCACGACAACAACGTCGTCGGATGTATCGAGCACCTGTCCGTGTTTGAGTGTTCCGTCTGGCTGATAGAGTTCGACCAGTTCGCCGTAACCGACGGGGTGGGTTTTGGTGAAAAAGGCCAGCGGCCCGCGGACGGTTGAGATCGTATGGTATCGTGTACGCAACATGGCTTACTCCGCTGCGGCAATGGCAGCCGCTTCTGTCTGAATGGTTGAAATTTCCGCAGGAATCTCTTTGGTCAATGAATCCAGAATCTCTTCACGCTGTTCTTCAAAACGCGCACGCGCGAGTTTAACCAGTGACGGGATCTGCGAGATCTTCTCAAGCGGCGCGCCTTTTTTAAGTGCCGAGAGTGCGTGTTCGTGGAAGAGCAGAATATTGCGCAGCATCTTCGCCTGAATCTCGACCGGGCAGTATGCATCGACGGCATGATATGCGTTCTGTTGCAGAAAGACTTCGCGCAGCAACCGGCCTGTTTCGAGGATGAGACGTTCGTTTGCAGGCAGTGCGTCTGCACCGACAAGCTGGACAACGTCCTGCAGTTCCGATTCTTTCTGCAGGATCGCCATCGCGGTTGTGCGTAGATCCGGAAAATCAGGTGCCACGTTTTCTTTATGCCACGGACGCAGCGCGTCGAGGTAAAGCGTGTAACTGGTCAGCCAGTTGATACTGGGAAAATGCCGGCGGTGGGCGAGTTTCGCGTCAAGCCCGAAAAAGACCTTCGCAATGCGCAACGTGTTCTGCGTAACCGGTTCGGACAAGTCACCACCGGGAGGGCTCACGGCGCCGATTGCGGTGATCGATCCGGTCTGTCCGTTACAGGTGCGTACAGATCCTGCGCGTTCATAAAACTGTGCAAGACGGGTTGCAAGATATGCAGGATAACCTTCTTCACCCGGCATTTCTTCAAGACGTGATGAAATTTCACGCATCGCTTCCGCCCAGCGGCTGGTCGAGTCGGCCATCAGCGCGACGTCATAACCCATATCACGGAAATATTCGGCAATCGTCATGCCGGTGTAAACAGACGCTTCACGCGCGGCAACCGGCATGTTTGACGTATTGGCAATCAGAATCGTCCGCTCCATCAGCGGGCGTCCGCTGTGCGGGTCTTTCAATTCCGGAAATTCGGTAAGCACTTCTGTCATTTCATTTCCGCGTTCACCGCAACCGATGTAGACAACAATCTGCGCATCACTCCAACGTGCCAGCTGCTGTTGTGTCACTGTCTTTCCACTGCCGAACGGCCCAGGGATCGCCGCCGCTCCGCCTTTTGCAAGCGGGAAGAACGAATCGACCACGCGCTGTCCTGTCAGAAGCGGAACGTCACAGGGAAGGCGTTCTTTCGACGGGCGTGCATTCCGCACCGGCCACTTCTGATGCATTTTGATTTCAACCCGCTTTTCACCGGACTGACGGCGCAGAGGACTGCTGGAATCGGGGATGACTTCAAGCACGCAAACGACTTCGTCGATGGTAAAATTACCCGAGCGGATTTCGACGACCTTTGCCGGTTTCATTGTTGGCAGCGCCATGATGCGGTGTTCGATCATTGGCGTTTCCTGAACCTTGCCGACAATCCCGCCGGGGCCGACGATATCACCCTTCGACACCAGCGGTTCAAACTTCCACAGTTTTTCATGGTCAAGGCCGGGAACAAAAATCCCGCGTTTTAAAAAGTCACCGGCGGTATCAGCAAGACCGGGAAGCGGACGCTGGATGCCATCGTAGATCTGTGTCAGGATACCAGGCCCAAGTTCGAGCGAGAGACTCGCACCCGTGGTCTTGACCGGTTCGCCCGGACGGATGCCGGTGGTGTCTTCATAAACCTGTACGACGGTTTTGTCACCGAGAATCTGGACGACTTCCCCAAGCAGCCCTTCGTGGCCGACGAGAACCACTTCATACATCGCTGCCATCACGCCGCCGACGGTGACAACAGGACCTGCCACACGCAATACGGTCCCCGTTTTTTCTTTTTCCATGCTATTGCTCCTCTAATAACTTCATCCAAGCTCTCTGCGCGGCGGACAATGTCCAATTGGATGAAGTCTTGCTTTTGTGTTAAAGGTTATTTCCACGTATTGCTTTTCTTATTCTGCGGCGAATCAATACTTATATTCCAAATCACTTTCCACTCGCGTTATCGTCTGTGGCGACCCGCCACCGCGTTAATGGGTGCAGCAGCATGCTGCCTGCTTATTTGATCATCCCTGTGGTTGTACTGTCACTAGCCATAAGGTCTGCGCCGACGACCTGACGGATCCGACCGCGTAACATCGATGCCGAATGGCTCTGTAAAATGAGCAGACGCGTCTTGGCGTCCGATCCCATCTGTTCGGAAACTTCTGGCGGCACAGCTGAAGCGAGGTCTGCATCAACGAGAACGATCCCGTTATGCTTGTCAGCCATCGCCTGCATCAGCAGTTCCGGCAGGGTCTGTGCGTTTGCGAGTAATCCGTCAGCGCCGCCAAGCTGCATCAGCCGGACAAACTCCGCAGATCCCATCGCCAATACTTTTGCCATCGTTTTTACCTCACTGCAGGTTTGAACTATCCGGAACCTGTACCGGTTTTTTTACAATTTACCGTTCAGACTGAATGAACCATTAGCTCTGCAATTTGCTCCGACGGCAGGCTAACCTGCTTGCCTTGTGCGATCGAGATCAGGTTACGCGCTTCAAACTCAAGCAGAACGACATATGCGACCATGCACGCGGGCGACAGATAATCCGAGCGCAACACATCGCGCGCAAGTTCAAACATGACATTACGGCCGGTGCGTTCAATCCGGTCTTCACTGACGGCTTCGGTTTCAAGTCCCGGCGGGAATTTCTTGAAGAAGCTGTGTTTGTCCATCGCCTGCAGGCCTTTAAACACACCACTCAGTTCCGGCTCAAACAGTACCTCTGTCACAGCTGTTGGCTTGCTCCAGAAATCAAGCGGGATCAGCCGCGCCATCAGCTGCTCTGCATGCACCCCCGACATCCGGCCGGACAGAACCGTTGCGAGATTGACCATGTGGATCTCACCGAGAATCAGCAGTCGCGCCGGATCGTTGATCTCAAGCCGCTGCAACATCGAGCCAAGAACGCCGTGGTAATAATCCTCAAGAAGCGAGTATTCCAACACTTCCGGATCGCACGCCTCTTCTTCAAAATGGTGCCGCAGGGTTTGTGCAAACGGGCTTGTCAGAAGCGGTGCAAATTCAGGCGCGTTCAGATCGATGGTATCAGCCATGATCAGATCCTGATAGGTCTGCGCCGGAAGGTTGGCCATTGCGGCCAGAACAACCGGCGAGTGCGTTTTCATCCCCGCGTTTCGTGCACGGACTGCAAAGCGGAGCTGCACAAGGTCATACTTCCACGAGTACGCCTTCAGCCATGCACGCGCGGCAAACGACCCGCGGCAGATACGATGGATATTCGCCATCTCCGCCTGCAAATATGTTTCGACAATCGCGCGAACCAGATTTGCCCCGCTTTCAGTCAACCCCTGACTGCGTGCCTGTTCACCGAATCCGGATTCACTCAGATAGTGCGCAATCTGCGCCGTATCCATCTCCATGAGCCGGCTGTATTCGCGCTCGGGGATGCGGCGGGATTTAACCCGGCAACGCATGCGCGTCTGCAAATATGCCAAAACGTCTTTGTCAGAACCGGTGCAGACCGGAAGGTGTAGGCTGACACGTTCGTTTTTCATGAAATCAGTTTCCCTGATGCCAATTCTTCACCGACTAGCACACGCGCAACATCAATTCGGTGCTTTTCCCAGAACAGGTCCACTAGCGCCGGATAGGTGCAGTCGAGCACCTTTTCACCGGATTCTGAAATCAGTAAAAATCCTCCGGCAAGCGAGTCGTCTGTTTCAACTTTCAGCGTTTTGATTTCAGCCGCAATAATTTCTTTCGTGCGGGTATTCAGCCGGATCGTTCCGTGCGGAATATCTTTTAACGACTTTTTCAGAATCTTCTGCAGCATTGACTTTTCTTCTGCCGCAGGAAGTGCGGCGATCTGTTCTTCCAGTTTTAACAGAACCGCCTGCAACATGGTTTCGCGCTCATCAAGCGCCTGCCGGTTCTGGTCACACTTTAGCGCCGAGAGTTTCCGTTTCGACTCGAACGCAAACTGTGACCGGCAGCGTTCCATTTCACGCTTGACGGCCGCGCTTTCTTTTGCGCGGGCGGCTTCTTCGATCTGTGCGGCGTTGCGCTCACCATCCTCGCGAATGGAAGCAACTTCTCGTTCCATATCGCGCTGAATCCGCTCCAGCAACTCCTCCATGGCCATCGCCATCTCCTTCTTTTTACAATCGCGTTTTTTTATAATCGCGAAGCAGTCTTTGCGATTATAAACCGGCTTGTCGTTGCCAAGCCTGTGTTTTCCCCGCGTATGATTGTTCTTACATTCTTCGCGGAGAATCAATGCCTGTATTATAAAACACTTTTTGGTCGCGTTAATGGGTGCAGCAACATGCTGCCTATTTAATGTGTTGCAGCAGCAGGTATGCGATACCGGTTGCGATAACGAGAATTGTTTCCGGCAAAGCTAGCAGGAACAGGCCGGTACCGAGGAATTTCTTTTCTTCCGCACACGCTGCGACTACAGCCGTACCGATACCGCCCTGGGCGATCCCTGTACCGATTGCGCCGCCCAGCATCGCCAGACCCACGCCGATTGCCAGCAGACCGAATTCACTCTGGCGTTCGCTTTCAATAACCGCTTCGGGTTCAGCACCTTCACCAGCCGTTGCTACTGCTTCATCCGAATTTTCCGCAGCAACCAGCGGATGGATCATCGAGCATGCAGCCCATGTCAGACCGACGGTCAACACCATGGACATCACCATCATTACAGCCTTTTTCATTTCTTTCTCCTCAACAGGCAAATATTTCAATGCACTGACCATTTTTAAAATTGTCTTCCGGCTTCCACCGCCGGAAAAACCAGTCCCGCGTTTATGAGCGGGTGAACGTCCGTTTAAATCCGAAGGGGGCAAACCGGATGCCGCCGCCTTTGAAAAACTTCATGAAGGTTTCGCAGTAGTGAAGACGAACAGCCTGGATCGATGCGCTGAGTCCGCCCAGCAGAACCATCACAAGGTGCCCGATAATCAGCGCGACGATCAGCATCAACATTACCGGGATCGAGCCGCCGTCGATCAGCTGCGGAATCAGTACCGTGTTGATGGCAATTGCCACCGCCGCCTTCGACACGCCGACCAGCGCAAGACGCGTAAAGCTGATAACGTTGCCGAACAGTCCGAAAAACTCGAGCAATCCTGTCGGCCCTTCGCCGATAGCAACGCAAGCCATCCCGCCGACCCACAGTACAAGAAGTGTTGGCAGTATCGGCAGATATGCAACCGGCAACAGCACTGTCGCCCAGATCGTCTGTCCCAGCGGTGTCGGCCGGAAGGCGTCAAGCCCCATGATCAGGATTGTGAAGCCGCTGATCACCAGAAGCTGGCCGAAACGTCCGAGCGCATGTTTTTTCGAGTGCGCCCATTCATTAATAATGCCGAACATACAGCCGATGCCCATATGCAGCCATCCGGCCATGACCGAGAGCATCAGCATATTATTGACGCTGGCGCCTTCGGTTTTGAGCATCACCGGATGCGGAAGCAGAGGAAAGACTTTTCCCCACCAGAAAATGCTGTTCTCTTCCGGATGGAAAGGAATCCCGAACATATCGGCGAAGATGAAGAATCCGAATAGTACCGAGATGACACCGCCGACAAACAGAATCCGCGCCAGGTCACACATCACATCGGAAAACGCAATCGTGCGGAATTTACGCAGCATTAGCCAGCCGCCGAGTGCCATGATCGCACCGTAACCGGTGTCGCCGACCATGAACCCGAAAAAGAGCGGGAAGAAGATCGCCAGCATCGCCGTCGGGTCAAGCTCACCATAACGCGGTACGTCAAACATCTCTGTAAGCAGCACAAACGGGCGTGTCCACCACGAAGTTTTCATCGAAGTCGGCGCTAACGGTTCGTCACGCTCTTCGGCGTGCCCGTGGCTGGCTTCAATATCTTCTTCAGCGTCTTCATCTGATTCAGTATAGACCTGCAGGCCTTTGGGGAAGTGCTTTGCCAGTTTCTGTTCGACAAACGCACGGTCATCCTCACGCAGCCAGAAGCGCGCGGTCATCGCGTACTTGGTAACGAGGAAGTTGGTCGTGCCGTTATTTTTCGACAGCAGCGACACCAGTGTCTCTTCACCGGCGTGAATAAACATGTTCCACTTCTGTCCGAGTTCCTTGCGCTCCGCTTCCAGAATCTGGACTTCTGCGGCAATCATCTGTTTTTCTTTTAATAATGCTTCCAGACGCACGCGCGGTACGCCATCGCCGACGTCTTCGGGTAGCTTCAGTGGTGTCAGGCCACACGAGGCGAGGTGTTTCTGCATGGCTTCAGCATTGTCTGCAGAAACCGCCAGCAGCGTCAAGCCGGTTTTCATCCGCTCCTTTTGCGCTTCAGCGATCAGCGCGTCACGGGTGGTGATCTGGGTGGAGCGGTTCTTTTTGCGGGTTGTTGCGTCCAGCGAACTGAGTTCATACATTATAAACTGTGGCGGCGGGACTTTGACACCGATTCCGGTATTGACTGCGAAAATCCGCAGTGACTGGTAATCCGACAACAGCGCCAGATCCATGTCCAGATCTTCAAACGGGGCAAGCGCGCGCATCTGCCGGTCAACTTCGCGCTCACGGGCAGACTGTTTTTCCAGTTTTTCGCGTACGCTCTTAACCGCAGCCGTCAGGATTTCCATCTGGTCAGGCAGGGTGACCAGCAGTTCGCTTTCTGCGATCGGCTCCCAGTTTACAGGTGGCGTCAGTCCCAGATATTCTTTCATACTGCGGAGTGCGACCAGATAGCTTTCGACCGGAAAGAAGGTGTGCATTGCCGCTTTATCAAGGCCCTGCTTATCCTTGTCTTCAAACGGCGCAAACTGTACGCAGCCGAGTGACTGCAGTACGTGCACCAGCCGCACAAGGATACTCTTGTCGGCAACAAGGCTGATCCGGCACATCCGTTCGGTTTTAAGCATTCTCATCACTTCCTGTAATGCTCTGGTTGAAAAGTCGGCCGGCTTCTTTCAGCGCCGCGTCTTCATTCGCTTTGGCAGCCTTCTGCAACTCATCGCGCAGGGAGCGGAACTGGTTTTCAAGTTTCTGCAACTCTTCGTCAGCGGATTTTCCTGCCTGTTCACGTTCTGATTCAGACTCTTTCGCCACGCGCTCTTTGACGCGTGCGTCGATGTTCTCGGCATACGCGCGTGCTTTGGCGATGCGTTCCTGTACCTGCACCTTGGCCTCGGCAATCTTATTTTTCTGATTTGCTTCGGCATCCTTGATCGCTGAGAGTACGCGGATCGATTCTTCTGTCATACTGGTTTCCTTTATTGGCCGTTTCAGGCAGGCAGGATTCCGCCGCCACTCATTTCTTATCAACCCTGCGGCAATTTCTCGCAACCCCTGTTTTGTCATTTACAGACGTTTTGCGGTGCGAACACGTTTTAATGCTTTGTTGAGAGTGATGCTATTTTCCGTCTATGGAGAAAGACGGACTCGGACAGAATTATAAAGCCTCAGAAAATTAACGTCTGATGTTTTTGTCCGGTTTTTCATTTTTGTATAGTTCATATAGATCGGGTACGGCTACCAGAAGGCGATAAGAAGAAAACAGTGGCCGGACTCACGCGGAAATACAGAGTGCTCAGATACGAAAACGGCTGGAGTGGAGCAGGATTTCAGTGGCCGAATCGGCCGACCGGATCAGGTGCAGCGTGCTGTTACCTGCGAGGTTGTCACCGATACGGGTTTGGGTGTTTGATGAAAGGAGGTAGCTATGCGGGCAGAACTTTTTATCAAAGTTGTCTTCTGAGAACAGGGAAAAGTCGACTTCGATTTCGAGCAAGTCGTCTGATTTTCCAGGTAGTCCTTCTTTGCCGTGTTCGAGAATTTTTTCGCGCGGGGAGTGTTTATGTGCGCTGATTGTGTGCGATTGGCTGGGCGCAACCATAACAGAAGCGTCCTGCATTGTGGGCAGGAAGGGGGAGATCAATAGCAGAATCAGCAGTTGAATTGCCATTCTGGTCCCTTCTATTGTGTATGGAATTCGGTTGAGTAGGTATCTGATGCGTAAACCGAATCCCTTACAAACCGTTACTATACTACCCAGATTTCAAGAATTTGCAATCAATAATCTCTATTTTCAATAGATAAAAAGATTCGGATATGTATGAAATTGAAGAAAGGCGGACAGAATCGTGAGAAGAATGTATCGGATTTCCGTGGATTATTCATGTAATTGGTTGACATGTTACTTGGTAATGAATTTTAGATTCCAAAATATCGGAAGTTAAATAAATCACATAATGGTGGCTTTTAAATGTAGGCAAAACAGATTTTCTATTCGAGTTTTTTCAATCTGTTGACCCGAAAAACATTCCGACGGAAAAACCCGGAAATAGAAGTATATAACAATATGTTATGAAAGGATTTAGTTGAATTATAGAAATGATGTGCGGAAATCAAAAAAAGACAGGACAAAAAGCAACTTTAACCGAAAAAAATTTTCAGTTGATCCGGCAAGCCGTATTTAACTGTAACTCATTTATTGCAAATAAGTTGTTGGTTTTGTGCGGAAAATGCAGGAATAAGTTGTTGATATTTTTTGGAAAAGACCGCATATAGGAGAAGCAAGTCTCTGCAAAACAGAGCCTTGTCGGGGAAATGTTGGGGATATTTCGGGCATGACGAATAGCAAGACAAACAGCATGATTCAATGGATTGCCAAACTGTCGCTCATGACAGTGGTGGCGACTGGCATCGGACTGTCTGCTGTACACGCTGAAGACGATACTGGCAAGCGCGAAGTCGCCGCCTATATCGGCCCGTCCTCGACTGAATCTGGTCAGAGTGTTATCGATTCTCACAACGGCGTTAAACAGCCATTTACAACAATCGTCCCAAAAAGTCTGGTTGCACTTGCCGAACAGGTCGGGCCGAACTTCCGGGTTGAGCAACGCGACAACGCCTACTTTGCAACCGATCTGGATATCAAGAGCCATACGCTTTTACTCGATGGCATCTTTGCCTGCTGCGAGTCTTGCCTTCAGCACGACTATTTCAACAAAGGTCTGGTCAAGCCGCTGACGGTGTATGTGTTCAACACAAAAGCGGGTTATCAGGAAGGACTGAAGAAGTTTTTCGGAATGGAACCGGTCAGCCCGTATGGCCACTACGGCCACTCGCAGCGCTATATTGTTGTCAACTACGAAACCGGTCCCGGCACGCTGGTGCATGAACTGACCCACGCGATGATGGCCGGAGATTTTCCGGGCGCACCGATCTGGATCAGTGAAGGCATGGCGAGTCTGTTTGAGCAGTGCCGTGTTGAGGGCGACTCACTGAAGGGTGACGCCAACTGGCGTTTGCCGGAGTTGAAAAAGGCGCTGGCAAATAAACAGGTTACGTCGCTGAAAACCCTGTTCGCGTTAAGCAGCCAGTCATTCCGCCAGAAAAACGAAAGCCTGCACTACGCTGAGAGCCGCTATTTCTGCAAGTATCTGGATGAAATGGGTAAACTCCGCACGGTGTACAGCGGTTTTCGCGACAACTTTATCAATGACCCGACCGGCCTGCGCACAGTTGAAAAGGTTCTCGGCAAACCCATCGCCCAGATTCAGACCGATTGGCACCTGTGGGTCGCCAAAGAGCAGTGGAACGCCGGCAACTGATCCGACTGTTATATCCTCCGAACCTGTCACTGAATTTTACGAGTCTTATTCTTCTCAGAATGAACCCATTCCGCGTAAGTCATTTCATTGACATCAAAATCGAATCAATTCATATGATTGTTTGTATGTGGCAACTCATCGAAAAACGGATTGTGGCACTCCGGACATTCTTCAAAAATAACGACGTAAGAAATATCATTCGGTTTCAATATGTGATAACAATGGCGGCAGTAAAATCCGGCTCGTCGGAACCGCCGTTGCTGAAATTTATTCAACATGAATCCGCCACCGATCAACCCACCGAAAAAAAAGAAAAGCCATAGGATTGAGTAAACCGGATCAAGTGGAAACGAAGGTTGAAGCTGGTTGATCAAGAGGAATAAAGTACTGATTACTATAGCAATTAATAAAAGCACTTCAATCAGGTCACGAATCCTTTCGACTTTAACCATCCGCTCAAAACAGAGAGTAAAAGCAGAATGGTCAGGTGACTGATCCGTGGCTGGGTCATAACCAAAAAACCGGACTCCGCAGCAAGGGCATTTTTTCAGTAAGATCAAATAATTGAGTTGATTTGGTTTAAAGATATAATCGCAACGCTTACAGGCATAACCTTCATTCCGAAGAGCTTTTTTACGTTGATTACTCACATAATAAATGAGTGGATACAAGCTGGCAAAGATCAAACTTTCACCGCCAATCCAGATTGGTAACGGTAGCCAGTTTTTGCACAGCAGCAAAGCGCCTAATGAGAAAAAAACAGGAATACAAAGTCGTGAATCAAGACGATTGTATTTCTTTTGGATTGCCAGATAGTTTTGAAAAAATGCGTCATGATCCATTTGCTGTTATCCAATCAATGAAGTGAATATGCCCAGAAATTAAAGCAGATAAACACAATTTGATAAAACAGATAAAGTCCAAGAGTCAACTTTTGATTCAAATAAGAAACCGATAAGCGGATAAAGAAAATTGCCAGAAGAATAGAACTATATTTTGAAATAATCATGCCTTCACGGCACAAACACGGCAGAGACAAAAACCCGCTGATCAGGGTAAATAAAAACAGGCAGAGCAACCGCCCCATATCGCCCATCGGTCGGAATAGAAACCCCATGAACCGGTGTGTCTTCTCGTCCGGCGCTTCATCCTTCATTTCAATCGGCTCATCACCTTGCGATTTCGGGTTCATGTTGGCGTCCTTGTCGATACGAACAAAGCTGCAGAATGAAAATCGTCGCCCATCCCAGTGTTGAAACACCAAGCAGGCAGAAAAAAAGCCGCCACGGACGGGCTGAGCTCATCCCGATCCAGCGCGGAAAGAATACGATGATTGCCTGACTAATGGCACAAACCAGAAGCACCAGATAAACCGTGAGGTTATTATAGGCGATCACATCATAGCCGCGTAAAAACGCGGTAAATACAGACAGATGCAGCACCCACGCCAGCAACTGGCTGTAACATAGGACTCTGCTCATATTTGTTCGCCTTAACACTTGTCCATCGCCGGAATCAGATCAATAAAAATCGATGGTTATGACAAACGGATTCAAAGAACAGAAATGTTATTTTTAATAGCCGTAAAGATCATTTTCTGTCTTATAAAGGTTTCTTTCCTTAATGTGCATACGTTCATAAGTTTTTGATCTTGCGGCCATGCGCTTTTGTGCCCACGTTGACAAAAGTTGATAATGGTGCATTCTTTCAGCTAAAAATTCTTCATATTTGCTTTGTCCAGCATTTTTAATGCATCCAGCTTTAAAATCGGGATCAAACAAATTAATAGCAAACTCTGACTGGTGAAAAATCTGGGCATAGAAATATAATTCAAGATATAGATAACGTTGATATTGCATGAAATTGAAAATGAGGGAGCCCATCAGTAATAAAATAAGAGAAGGAATAAGCAGTTTTTTCATTTTAATTTCTCTCATCAAGGGTAAAACCCAAGGTAAAGCATGAGTCAGCATTAAATAGGAATTGACACAAAAGCAAGTATAATAAACTGACGTTTCCGAACAAGTGTTTTAATCTTTAGATAGGTCAATTTCGGGCAGGGAGTAATCAAGACCGTGCAGCTTCCGCCGGAGAGGATTCAATGATCGCGTGGCCATTAGCAGCGTTGTTTATGCTGATTTTGATATTTATCATATCGATCTTGCTGTTGCCGGTACTGGCAGTGGGATACTGTTTCGTTACGGGATGGTGGGAATTCCGCAAGCACGCTGCGCTTCCGGAAGATTTTTGGAAAAAAGCCGTCAAGGTTTATATCGGTGCCGCGGTTCTGATTCCGTTTTTATTGCAGTTGTGGGCGTGCGGGTATTACCGTCATGTCGGCGACTATGATTCTCCGTCAGGCCGGTATCACCTCCGCGGAGAATACCGTCCCGAATTTCCTGCTGCAGGCCACTGTGAGATTCCCGCATATGCCCGTCTGAGCATCACAGATACCGCAACAGGGCAAACTGATGTGTATCCGTCCTTTTCGATCGAGATGGATGAACGGTGGGAAGTGACATGGCTGGCTGAGGATACGTTTTCCGTTGATTTTGGTGAACATGTGATCAAAACGTTCCGGTTTTCGGATGGTCAGCTGGTTGAAGAGGTGAAAGAGGGCAAACAGTGGCAAAAAGTGCCTGAAAAGACAAAAAATCCGGCGCAGTTGCTGTGAATAAAATCACGAGTTATGGTTAAAAACGACCTCAAGCAAACGGATTTCGCCCTAACCGTCAATTAACATGCGAAAAGCATCACCTTAAACCGGAAATTGCTGAAAATCAGGCTACATCTACAGAATTCCGGCTTGTGCATTTCCTACATTTCTGGTACAGTGGTCGATCCGGCGAAGCTATGCTTCGCCTGTTGCGTCATTAGACTGCCTCCTGCGTGTATCTGCTTCGATCAACAGGCGTTGGCTGACGACGACAAATGCGCTATATGAAATATGAAAAGAGATCAACGGCAAGAATGGCAAAACCAGTTTCGAGCCCACCGGTGACGTCCGGCGGTTTTTTTTGCAGATAAAGAAGGCGATGACGAATGAGCAAGTATTATCCTGAAGCCGAAGGTTTGTACGACCCGACGTTTGAACACGACGCCTGTGGCGTTGGCATGATGGTGGACATTAACGGCGAACCCTCGCACGCAATCGTCCGCGATACCTTGCAGATTCTGGTCAACCTCACCCACCGCGGTGCGGTCGGCAGTGACCCTGACACCGGTGACGGCGCCGGGCTCTTGATGCAGATTCCTGACCAATTTTTCCGCAAAGCCGCCAACCTCGGCTTTACGCTGCCTGAGAAAACCCGCTACGCTGTCGGGATGGTCTATCTTCCGGTTGGCAAGGCCAGCGTCTGTCAGGAAATCTTCGGTAAGCACGTCGTCCAGTTTGGCGGCAAGGTTTTGGGCTGGCGCAAAGTGCCGGTCAATGCAGAGCCGGTCGGCATCTCCGCGCGCGAAACCATGCCGGAAGTCTGGCAGGTGTTTATCGAAAACCCGGGACTCGAAGAGATGGAGTTTGCCCGCAAGCTTTACCTCATGCGCCGCTTCAGTGAAAAGGAAGCGGAAAGCAAACTCGGAGATGATGCGAAGGCGTTTTACTTCTGCAGTCTGTCGGCGCGGACAATTACGTATAAGGGTATGCTTATCGCCCACCAGGTCGGCGAATATTTCCACGACCTCTCCTGCGAAGAACTGACCTCGGCGATTGCTCTCGTGCACAGCCGTTACAGCACCAACACATTCCCGAGCTGGCCGCTTGCGCAGCCGTTCCGCATTCTCTGCCACAACGGCGAAATCAATACCCTGCGCGGCAACATCAACAAGATGGTCAGTCGTCACGCCAGCCTTGCGTCGAAGTTCTGGGGTGAGGATCTGCAGAAGCTGCTGCCGATTGTGATTGAAGGGGCGAGTGACTCGTCCTGCTTTGACAACCTGCTGGAATTCCTGTGGCTTTCAGGCCGCAGCCTGCCGCATGCGATTCTGATGATGATCCCCGAAGCGTGGGGCGACAAGTATTACATGGGCCACGACCGCCGCGGCTTTTACGAATATCACGCCAACTTCATGGAACCGTGGGACGGCCCGGCATGTATCGCATTCTCCGACGGTGTTCTTGCAGGCGGTATTCTTGACCGCAACGGCCTGCGTCCGGCGCGTTACAGCATTACCCGTCAGAACAAGCTCATTCTCGGTTCGGAAACCGGTGCGATTGAAATCGATCCGAAGGACGTCGTTTGCAAGGGCCGCCTGCAACCGGGCAAGATGATGCTGGTAGATACGGCCCAGAAGCGCGTAATTTATAATGATGAAATTAAAGCGAAGATCTGCCGTCAGCAGCACTACCGCCGCTGGGTGGAAGGCAACCGTATTACATTCGAGGGCTTCGGCACCTTCAGCCCGATCACGCCGAATCCGGAAACACTGCTGCAGCGCCAGCAGGCGTTCGGTTACACGCGTGAAGACACGAACGTCCTGATCCGTCCGATGGCGGCGAAGGGTGAAGAGCCGATCGGCAGCATGGGCAACGACACGCCGCTTGCGGTTCTGTCTGACAAGCCGCAGCTTCTGTACAACTACTTTAAGCAGAACTTCGCGCAGGTTACAAACCCGCCGATCGACCCGATCCGTGAACAGCTTGTCATGTCGCTGACCACGTTCCTCGGTTCGGAAGGAAACCTTCTGGAAGAAACGCCGGAACATGCCCACCGCATGAAGCTGAAGAGTCCGATCCTGACAGATTCAGACCTGCAGCGCATCCGCGATTCGCAGCTGCCTGAGTTCCGCTCGATCACGCTCGACGCCACCTTTGATGCGCGTTTGGGTGAAAAAGGGCTTGAACCGGCGATGACACGCCTGTGCGACGAAGTGCGCGCGGCAGTCGGCCAGGGATTCAGCGTAATTATCCTTAGCGACAAAAAGATGGACAAGGACCACGCACCGGTTCCGGGGCTGCTGGCAGTGTCGGGTGTTCACCAGACGCTTGTCCGCGAAGGCACCCGCAGCAAGGTCGGTCTGATTCTTGAATCAGGCGAGCCGCGCGAAGTGAATCACTTTGCTCTGCTTCTTGCGTACGGCGTACAGGCGATCAACCCGTATCTGGCGTTTGAAACCATCGCCCAGATGCACGCCGAAGAAGCGCTGCCCAAAACGCTCAGTCAGGAAGACGCAGTTGAAAACTACATTCACGCGATTGAAAAAGGCGTGAAGAAGATTCTCAGCAAAATGGGTATCAGCACCCTGCGCAGTTATTCCGGTGCACAGATTTATGAAGCGCTGGGTCTGGGCAGTGAACTGATCGACAAGTATTTCACCAAGACCATTTCCCGCATGGGCGGTATCGGCATCGAACACGTTGCCAAGGAATCGCTGATGCGGTTTGAAAAGGCATTCGGCAAGCACCGCGGTGCGCTTCCGACGCTGGACTCCGGCGGTTTCTACAGCTACCGTCGTGACGGCGAGCGCCACATGTGGACACCGGAAACGATCCACTATCTGCAGCAGGCAACGCGCCGCAACGATCAGAAGCTGTACGACAAGTACGCCGAATCGATCAACAATCAGGAACAGCGCCACGTGACCCTGCGTAGCCTGTTTGATTTCAAAACCGAAATCTGCAAGCCGATTCCGTTGGATCAGGTCGAACCTGCTGAAGAGATGGTCAAGCGCTTCATCACCGGCGCGATGAGCTTCGGTTCGCTCAGCCGTGAAGTACACGAAGCGATGGCAATCGCCATGAATCGTCTGGGCGGGATGAGTAACTCAGGTGAAGGCGGCGAAGATCCGATGCGTTATGTCCCGCTGCCGAACGGCGACTCAAAGTCGAGCGCGGTCAAACAGATCGCATCCGGCCGGTTCGGTGTGACGATTGAATATCTGGCTAACGGCCGCGAACTGCAGATCAAGATCGCGCAGGGCGCAAAGCCTGGTGAAGGTGGCCACCTGCCGGGTCATAAAGTGAATGATGAAATTGCTGATGTCCGTAACTCGACACCGGGAGTGAGTCTGATTTCACCGCCGCCGCACCACGATATTTATTCAATCGAAGACCTTGCACAGCTGATCTACGATTTGAAAAACGCAAACCCGACCGCACGCGTCAGTGTGAAGCTGGTGAGTGAATCCGGCGTCGGTACGATTGCTGCCGGTGTGTCGAAGGGTAAGGCCGACATGGTTCTTATCTCCGGCGGTGACGGCGGTACGGGCGCCAGCCCCTTGTCGAGTATCAAGCACGCCGGTATTCCGTACGAACTGGGCTTGTCCGAAACCCACCAGACACTGGTGAAGAACGACCTGCGCAGCCGTATCCGCGTGCAGACCGACGGCCAGATGCGTACCGGTCGCGACCTTGCAATCGCTGCGATGCTGGGTGCGGAAGAATATGGCTTCGGAACTGCCGCGCTGATCGTGATGGGCTGCGTGATGATGCGCAAGTGCCAGCTCAACACCTGCCCGGTGGGTGTAGCGACACAAGACCCGCGTCTGCGCGCACGTTTTGGCGGGGCGCCGGAATACCTGCAGAACTTCTTCTTCTTCATCGCAAATGAAATGCGTGAAGTGATGGCAAGCCTCGGGATCAGGACGGTCAACGAAATGGTCGGCCGCGCTGATTTGCTTAAACCCCGTGACGGTGTTGACCACTGGAAAGCATCGACGCTTGACTTCAAGGGAATTTTCCACGTTCCAGAAATGCCGGAGCGCGTTGGCCGCTACTGCACCGAAAAACAGGATCACGGTCTTGAAAACGTTCTGGATGTAAAGCTGATCGCCGAGGGCGAAGCGGCGATCCAGTCCGGCAAAAAGGTCGAACAGTCGTATGCGATCAAGAATACCGACCGCACAACCGGAGCGACCCTGTCCTATGAAATTGCAAAGCGCTATGGCTTCAAGGGTCTGCCGACCGATACGATCCGGTATCACTTTGCAGGCTCTGCCGGTCAGAGCTTTGGCGCATTTCTTGCGCACGGCGTTACCTTCAGCCTCGAAGGCGACGCAAACGACTATGTCGGTAAAGGTCTCTCCGGCGGCCGCATCGCAATCTATCCGCCGAAAGAAGCGTCATATACCGCGCATGAAAACGTGATTATCGGTAATACCGTTCTGTACGGTGCAGTTGCGGGTGAGGTGTACTTTGCAGGTCTGGCTGGTGAGCGCTTCGCGGTTCGCAACAGCGGCGTGAAAGCGGTTGTCGAAGGCGTGGGTGACCACGGTTGCGAATACATGACCGGCGGTACGGTTGTGGTTCTGGGCAAGACCGGCGTGAACTTCGCTGCGGGGATGAGCGGTGGTATCGCGTATGTCTACGACCCTGAACAGGACTTTGACTTGCGCTGCAATCTCGGTATGGTTGACCTTGACCCGATTACGGATGCAGAGTCAGAAGCGGAACTGCGCGGCATGATCGAAGAACATGTAAAGATGACCAGCAGCGCACGCGGCAAGTGGATGCTGGAAAACTGGGAATCTGTGAAGACCCTGTTTGTGAAGGTCTTCCCGATCGAATACCGCCGCGCACTCGGCCAGATGAAGCAGGTCGAAAAAGAAGCGCGCAAGACCGAGGCCGAAAAGGTTGAACAGGCCTGAGCCGGTTTTAAATGAGAACGTAGAAATCATAGTAGAACGAGCCGAGGCTTAAAATAAGCGCAAGCCTGTGAAAGGCGCAGGCACTGCAAAAAAAGTCGGCAAAGGAACGAGGATAAGCAATGGGTAAACCGACCGGATTTCTGGATCATGAGCGCAAGACAGCTTCACGTGATGATGCGGGTGATCGCCTGAAACATTATCGTGAATTCTACAACTGGCTTCCGGAAAAAGAACTGCGCGAGCAGGCAAGCCGCTGCATGGACTGCGGCGTTCCGTTCTGCCACGGTACGGGTTGCCCGCTTGGCAATTCGATTCCTGAGTTCAACGACTTCGTGTATAACGGCCAGTGGAAAGAAGCCATTGCCTGTCTTCATGCAACCAACAACCTGCCGGAAATTACGGGTCGGCTTTGCCCGGCTCTGTGCGAAGCGTCCTGCGTCTGCGCATTGAACGGCAAAGCGGTTTCGATCCGCGAGATCGAACTGGCGGTTGTCGAAAAAGGCTTTGCTGAGGGCTGGATCAAACCGTGTCCGCCGGAAGCGGAAACCGGAAAGAAAATTGCTGTTGTCGGCTCAGGTCCTGCGGGTCTTGCCGTCGCCCAGCAGCTTCGCCGTGCAGGCCATGCGGTTACGGTTTTTGAAAAGAATAAAAAACTCGGCGGTACGCTACGCTACGGTATTCCGGACTTTAAACTGGAAAAGACGATCATCGACCGTCGCGTTGCACAAATGGAAGCTGAAGGCATCGTCTTCAAAACAGGGTGCGAAGCGGGCAAAGACATTTCCGCAGACGATCTGAAAAAGCAGTTTGATGCTGTCTGTCTGACCGGTGGTGCGATGCAGGCGCGTGACCTTCCGATTCCGGGCCGCGACCAGAAAGGTGTTTATCTGGCGATGCAGTTTTTGACCCAGAGTAACCGCCGCGTTTCGGGAGAGGCGATTGAAGGCGAAGAAATTCTGGCAACCGGCAAGAACGTCGTCGTCATCGGCGGTGGAGATACCGGTAGCGATTGCGTCGGAACCTCACTACGTCAGGGCGCCAAAAACGTGACCCAGATTGAACTGCTGCCGTGCCCGTCGGAAGACCGCGGTGCGAACAACCCGTGGCCGCAGTGGCCGCTGATCCTGCGCACGAGTAGCTCGCACGAAGAAGGCGGCAGCCGTGACTGGTGCATCAGCACGACCGAGTTTGTGGGTGAAAACGGGCAGGTCAAGAAGATCAAGTGCGTCAAAGTTGACTGGGTCAAGGGTGACGACGGCCGGATGAAGATGACACCGGTAGCCGGAAGCGAGTTTGAACTCGACGCCGACCTCGTTCTGTTGGCGATGGGCTTTGTCCAGCCGGTGCACGAAGGCCTGCTTGATGGTCTGAAGTTGGAATATGACGCCCGCGGGAATGTCAAAGTAGACGAAAACATGATGAGCAGTCAGAAGGGTGTGTTTGCCGCTGGAGATATGCAGACTGGAGCGTGGCTGATCGTCGGAGCGATTGCCGCAGGACGTCGCCTTGCAAATCGCGTAGATAAATTCCTGATGGGGCAGACTTGTCTTCCGAATTGTGAATTGCCTGCGAAGCTGGATATCTGAGTGCGAGAAATAACACGAAACGGGATTTTTTTCCTTTCGTTTCAGGCAAAACGCGCAGATAGAAGCAATTTTTCTAATTTCTTGTGACAAAGGGATTTTCAACCGGTTTCGTATATATGTGCGGAACCGGTTTTTATTTAAAAATATCACTTGTATTTGAACACAACCTCGGCTATACATGTTTAAGGACACCATGTCCAAAAATTGAGTTTTAGAAGATCCGAATTCTTCCTTCAAGGTTTGATGCCAGGCTGGACGGAATCGAAGTGTTCGTTGGAGCGTTTTATTAAACACCGTCAAGCCCTCTCCAAGCAGTTTTCCTCCTTACGGATTGGCCAGATCACCATCCCGAAACCGATTATTCAAGGCGGTATGGGTATTGGCGTGTCATTGTCAAATCTGGCATCGGCTGTTTCAAAAGCCGGTGGCCTCGGGGTGATCTCCGCAGTTGCGATCGGCCTGCTCTCAGCGAATGTCTCGGACTCCTACCACAAACACAATGAAGATGTCTTGCGCAAAGAAATCCAGAAAGCCAAGGCAATGACTGACCGCCCGATCGGGGTCAATGTCATGGTTGCGCTGACGGATTATGAAAATATGGTTCACGCTGCGGCTGAAGAAGGCGTGGAAGTAATTATCTGCGGCGGCGGATTGCCAATCAACCTGCCCAAATGCCTGCCGGAAAATTCAAAGACGGAACTCGTTCCAATTGTCTCCTCCCCGCGTGCGGCGAAGTTGCTGCTGCGCAAATGGAGTGAGCGTCACGGGGTTTACCCGGGAGCGGTGGTTCTGGAAGGGCCGCTTGCAGGTGGTCACCTCGGATTTTCTGTTGACGAACTGAACGACCCGACAATTACACTGCAGAGCCTGATTCCGGAAACGGTGAAAGCGATTGCGCCGTTTGCTGAAGAAGCAGGCCGTCCGATTCCGCTGATTGCGGCCGGTGGGATTTTTACTGGAGCCGATATTTGCGAAGCATTCCTGCTTGGCGCCGCAGGCGTACAGATGGGAACGCGGTTTGTGGCTACAGATGAGTGTGACGCAGCAGATGCGTTTAAACAGGCGTATGTGAACTGCACAAAAGAAGACCTGATTCTGATTGAAAGTCCGGTCGGAATGCCGGGACGTGCGATCAAGAATGATTTTCTTGCAGAAGCCAAGAGCGGCAACAAGGTTCCGAAGGTTTGCCCTTGGCACTGTATCGTGACCTGTAAGCAGCAGAAAAGCCCGTACTGCATTGCACGCGCATTGCTGAATGCGAAGAATGGCCGGTTGAACGAAGGTTTTGCGTTTGCTGGCGCCAATGCCTATCGCGTAAACGAGATTGTCCCGGTTGAAACGTTGATGCAGACATTGGAATCGGAATACACAGCAGCGGTGGCGTCGAATCCGTCGATTGCAAACTGCACCTGAACAAAGTGATTTCCAGGCGGAAATGACACGGTGCCAAGAGATTGGTCAAGGTCATTCTGCAGGGGAGAAACAATAAAAAGCCCATTGCCATGGTGGCGGGTACAAAATGAATGAAGCATAACGGGCGTCTCTCAACGTTATGTTTTTGGATTTGGTCAGAGAGACGAAATAAAGTGTCTGCAAAAAGCAGGCAAGAGGAGAGAAGTATGGCACGCGGTACAGTAAAGTGGTTCAGCGAACAAAAGGGTTATGGTTTCATCGTTCCGGAAGATGGCGGCAAGGATCTGTTTGTCCACCACTCCAACATCCTGATGGACGGTTTCAAGACTCTGAATGACGGTCAGTCGGTTGAATTTGTCGCTGCTGACGGCAAGAAGGGTCCGGAAGCAACTGAAGTCCGTCCTTGCTGAATGACTACGACATAGAATGCCGTAGGAGACGCCCTGCTCGTGAGAGTGGGGCGTTTCTTTTTACAGAAATTGAGTTGAAACTATCAGATTCAAAAAAAAATCATTCTGTAGAAGAAGGTTTATCGCGACGTTTTTGGCGGAGGCGGTCGAAATAGTCGAGTCGCTTCTGGATGTCTTTTTCAAAGCCGTAAACCCCCGGTTCATAATATACGCTGCCTTCCAGACTATCCGGCAAAAACGTTTGTCCGGAAAACCCGTCTTCAGAATCATGATCGTACTGGTAGCCTTTGTGATAGCCAAGATCACTCATCAGTTTAGTCGGAGCGTTTCGGATATGCAGCGGCACCGGATCGTTTCTGGTTTCGGCGACGTCACTCTTTGCGGCTTTGATTGCGACATACGCGCGGTTTGATTTCGGAGCCGTTGCCAGATAAATCACACACTGCGCCAGCGCACAGTCGCATTCGGGGTAACCGAGAAAATGAACCGCATCGCGTGCGGCAACCGCTTGCACCAGAGCCTGCGGATCGGCAAGCCCAATATCCTCACTTGCAAAGCGGACAAGCCGTCGGCTGATATACAGCGGGTCGGCGCCTCCTTCAATCATCCGCGCCAGCCAGTAAAGCGCCGCCTGTGTATCACTGCCGCGCAACGATTTGTGCAGTGCGGAGATCAGGTTGTAATGCTCTTCACCACCGTTGTCGTAGGCGACATTGCGCGAGGAGAGCGCTTCTTTCATCATCGCCAGCGTAACCGTTCTAGTGTTGTTTTCTTCGGGTGCGCCTGTGACGGCAAGCTCCAGTGCGTTGAGTGCCGTGCGCGCGTCACCGTTAGCGTATTGAATCAGATAGTCGCGCGAATTATCCTCAAGGACGCCGTGCCATGAGCCGAGGCCTCGTTCATCATCAGCAAGCGCACGGTCAATGACGATTCCGATCTGCTCGTCGGTAAGCGCTTCAAGCACGACGGTTTTGCATCGGCTTAAAAGCGCGGAATTGACTTCAAAGGACGGGTTCTCTGTCGTCGCACCGATCAGGATCACTGTGCCAGCTTCAACATGCGGAAGGAAAGCGTCCTGCTGCGATTTATTGAAGCGATGAATTTCGTCGACAAAGAGAATCGTCTGCTGTCCGGTTTCATTGAGCCGCGTGCGCGCTTCGTCGACAATGAGACGAATGTCCTTAACCCCTTGCAATACGGCGCTGAAGGATACGAAACATTTGTCGGTCGAATTTGCGATGACTTGCGCGAGTGTCGTCTTGCCGCTTCCGGGCGGTCCCCACAAAAGCAGGCTGCAGACCGCGTCTTCTTCGATCGCGCGGCGGATCAGCCGGTCGGGGCCGAGAAGATGGGATTGGCCGACATACTCGTCAATGGTGCGCGGACGCATGCGTCCGGCAAGCGGTACATGGCCAGTTGAGGAAGAAGATAAGCCGGAGGTGCCGGTGCGTTTTTTTGCAGCCATAAAATTCCGGTTCAGCTCCAGGTTTCGGTTTTGACGATGATGTCGTAATCTAGCCGTTTTTTCTCTGTTTCTGCCGGATCTTGCGGTACGCCGACCGGAAGCAGTGCGACTACGCGGATATGTGCAGGGATCCCGAGAAGTTCTTTCACCTGATTTTCAAAAAATGCGCCGATCCAGCAGGTGCCAAGCCCCTCTTCAACCGCGCAGAGTGTGATGTGGTCGATTGCGATTGCGAGGTCAATCGGATAACACGACTGAAAGCAGGTCATGACGTGATTATCGGTTTGCGCGCAGCAGACAAGAACGACAGGTGCTTCACCGACGAACGTTTGCCCGCGTGCGGCCTCGGCAAGTTTGCTTCGCATTTCAGGATCGCGTACAGTAATGAAACGCCATTCCTGCTTGTTGTTGGCAGACGGCGCGAGGCGTGCGGTTTCGAGAATACGGCGGATCTTTTCATCCGTTACCGGTTCGTCTGTAAATGCGCGGACACTTTTGCGCTTCCGGATCAGTTCATAGATATCCATCACATCTCCTTTTTTGACAATCGCGTCGAAGCTGTATTTTCATGCACCGGTTTGCCGCTGTCAAACCTGCCTATTGTGCCGCGATAACTTTATGTACGCTTTACAATTCTCAGGTACGGCAGCACGCTGTTTTTAAAAAAGCCAAACGTGCGGGTTGATTCTGTGAAATGATTGTATCACGGATTGGGGGAAAAGGAAACGGTGCGTGCGGCAATATCTTCAGAAACCCGCTGGCTGGAAATCCACGCCTGCAGGGATTTCTGTCCATCCGGACCGAGGACGGATTGCAGGCTGGCAGCACCCGACGGATCACGCTGTAGCCCTTGATTTTCCAACAAACGCAGATAGGAACAAAGCAGTCCGCTCGCATTCAGGTATTGGCAGAGAAGTCCGGCTTGTGCGGGATTGGGCGTTGTTGTATGGCAGAATTTTTCAAAAGATGGAAACGGTGGGACAAGCGCAGGGTTGCGCCAACTGCAGAAGTAGTCCTGCTGTTGAAAGCACAACCCGAAACCGGTTGATAACCACAGCGGTGCATTCGGAAGCCTCGCATGGAGCAGTAGCCGCGCCATGCCAACCGGTAAAAAATCTTCCATACACGACGCGTCTGCGACGAGAAGCCGGTTTGAAAATGACAGAACGCCACCCTCGGGTGGGTTACTGATACGCAACAATCTCGATGTCTGCAGGCGGTAGCTTTTAGAGTCCTTACAGATCCAGATATGAAATACCGGCAGAGAATTGCGGTTGAAAAACGCAGACATGATCCGCGCGCCGAACTGGTCAATCGTACCGAGTGCGCGATTCTGTAGTTTCGATAAATCCTCATCGCCACAGACCAGAAACGGCGGTATGCACAGCATCTTGAAATCAGTCTGTTTAATATATGACTTTGCCGCCATGATTGCCTGCGTATAGTCCGCGTTTGTTGCGCCGGTGGATGCGGTCGGCATTTTCAGGTTCTGGCCTGGTTCAAGGCGGATACGGATCAGGTTGCGTCCGCGCTCAAGTTTACAGGGCCATAGAGAATAAAAGTCATTTACATGCATTCTGTAAAATGCCCCGTTTTTAAAGGCAGGTTCATGATAAATAATTTCGCGGCGGTCGGCGTTGTAACCGAGGATCAACCGGAAGTGATCGGTCGTATTCGGACGGTTGTCAAAGCGCATGCAGACAATTGACGGAATCCCCTGTTCAAGATCGGCAAGCATATCGGTAAACGCATCACGAATCGATCCGCGCGGGTTGGTTGAAACGATCCGGATGCGGCAGGGACCGGTTTTAAAACCGATTGCACGCGCGGCGCGGATCAACCCGTCAGGATAACAACCGCGGGCGTCTTTTTCATTCCTCAGCGGATCAAGGCCGGAGAGGTCATACACCCAGTCCTGTGAAGCGGGATAACCTAGCGCCTGCATCCACATGGCAATACACGCTTCGCCGCAGAAGTCCGGCTTTTGCTGGATATGCGGAACGCTTGACAGAATGCCGGGAAGAGTTTCGGAAAATCGCTCAGCAGCGACCGCTGTGGCAATCGGTTTGTCGTCTGCGCGAGCGAACACACCAGCCGCAAACAACCACAACAGGCACAGACAGGCCAGTGCGGAAACGCGGCGGGATGAAACCAGAGAGTTGTTTTCTTTTTGTATATACAGCATTTTGCCGAGTATACAGATTTCAACTTTGTTCGTAAATGGGAATGGTAGTGAAAATCGGTAAAAGTGGTTTAATTTATGACGGCAGAGGGCGGAAATGCAGTGAAATCGGATCAGGCAGCGCCAAAGAATGTTTATTTTGACGAAATTGCGGCAAACGTGTGGTGTGCCTTGACTGGGAAACAACGGATTCCTACAATAAGACTTTCACTAATCTGCAGTCATGTTCCTGAAATCGGAAAACCAAATAGCGCGGATAACGGGTGCGCGCGGATGATATGGATGAAAAAGGGATCAACTGAATCCGGAATTTGAAACAAAGCGAAGGGTGTTCCTGATCCAGCGACAAACGTTAATGTAATAAGAAAGAAATTTAAACAAGGTGAGAAATCAGCTGGATGGTAGTCACATCAGCTGATACAAACCGGAAATTTAATCCGCAGCAATGCGATCATACAAAGAGGAGGAGATCAGATGAAATCGGTGTTGAAGTCCGTATTAAAAGTTGGCGCAAGCCTGTGTCTGACCGGCGCACTGCTGAGTGGATTGGCGATGCCGTCTGCTGTTGCAGAAGACAATGCGCTGGTGACGGCCAAGGCGCTTTCGCAAGCGTATGCTGAGATTGTCGATAACGTCAGCCCTGCGGTTGTCGGGATCAAAAGTATCCGCAAGGTTGAGAAGGCCGATATGATCGGCGGAGATAACGGCCCGCAGGATGAGTTTTTGCGCAAGTTTTTTGAAAACAGCCCGTTTGGACAGATGCAGCGGCAGAACCCGCGCCGTCCGCAGAAAATCCCCGGTGTCGGTAGTGGCGTGATTATCGACGAAGAAGGCCATATCCTCACCAATAATCATGTGATTGAAGACGCAAGCACGCTGACGGTTCAGATGAAGGATTTGTCGGAATATGAAGCCGAAGTCGTCGGCGCCGATCCGAAGACTGACCTTGCCGTCATCAAGATCAAGGATTTCAAAGGTAAAATGCCGGTTGCGCCTCTGGGCGATTCGGAAAAGATGAAGGTCGGCAATATCGTCATTGCTATTGGTTCGCCGTTTGGCCTGATGCAGACTGTCACTTGCGGAATCGTATCCGCCAAGGGCCGCAAACTCGGTATGACCATGTATGAAGACCTGATCCAGACCGATGCGACGATCAACCGCGGCAACTCCGGTGGCCCGCTGGTCAATCTCGATGGTGAAGTAATCGGGATCAATACCGCGATTGTCAGTGCAGGCGGTGGTTCAGACGGCATCGGCTTCTCGGTTCCGATCAATACAGCAAAATCGATTCTTGAAGCGCTGATCAAAGAAGGCAAAGTTTCGCGCGGCTGGCTCGGTATCGGCATCGGCGATGTGACTCCGGACCTGGCAAAGCACCTTGAAAATGTCGACGGCGGTGTTGCGGTACTCGACGTGTATGACGGAACGCCTGCAGCGGATGCCGGTTTGCAGCCGGGTGATGTTCTGGTCAAGTACAAGGACATCACGCTGAAAAACGCTTCGCACCTGCAGCAGCTTGTTGCGCAGACACCGGCCGGAAAAACAGTGGACATGACTATCGTCCGCAAAGGCAAGGAACAGGTTGTCAAGGTCAAGATCGGTGAACAGCCGGAAGACCTGTCCGACATGAGCCACCACAACACCGGAAAAGACAGCACAAGCACCTATGAGAGCAAGACCCTCGGAATTCAGGTACAGGAGCTGACTGACGAAATGCGCAAGCGCTTTGAACAGTATGCAGGCTATACCGGTGTTCTGGTGACAGGAGTCGATGCAGACAGCCCGGCAGAAGACACAGGAATTTCAGCAGGCGACCTGATCATGCAGATCAACCAGCAGGATGTGAAAGATCTTGAAGGCTTCAAGAAGCTGGAAAGCGCGATCAAGGATGATGACAGTGTCCTGATGCTTTACCGCCACAATGATGTCAATCAGTTCAAGGTGGTAAAACTGAAATAGTTGGAAATGTAGAAAATAGTACTGAAAACCGCTTCCGGAAAGTTGTACCGGAAGCGGTTTTTTTTATGATAAGAAGCGGGTGAGTGAAAAACGAGGTACATTCCTGCACGGCGGGAATGCAAAAGGAGGCAATGTGGATAAACTGAAAGTCCTGTTTTTATGTACCGGAAACTCATGCCGCAGCCAGATGGCCGAGGGGTGGGCGCGGCATCTGAAAAGTGATGTGGTCGATGCATACTCTGCGGGAATCGAGGCGCACGGTCTGAATGCGTATGCCGTCAAGGTGATGGCTGAAGCCGGTGTAGATATTACAACGCAGAAAAGCCAGACGACGGCGGAATACGCAGACGTGGAGTTTGACTACGTCTTGACCGTTTGCGGCCATGCGAATGAAAACTGCCCGTTTTTTCCAGGAAAAGCAAAGATCGTGCATCAAGGATTTGAAGACCCGCCCAGATTGTTGGAAGGCTGTAAAACAGAAGAAGAGAAACTGAATGTTTTCCGCAAAATCCGCGACCAGATCCGCGATTATGTGCAGACGTTGCCGGATGCTCTTATAAAATAAGCACAGGCTGATTCTGCCGGGGTATGCAGGCATTTAGCAGAAAAAAATTCACACAGATTGAAAAAGCGGCTACAATCGCGCTGGTTGCATTACGCAGCGGAAGTAGCCGCTTTTTTCATGAAATAGAAACAGAAAGCTGACCGGAAGATGACGACAGTCGGGATCATCGGTTTTGGTGAATTTGGCCGGTTTATGGCAACGCATCTGATGCCGCATATGCAAGTTTGTGTGACGAATCGCAGTGACCGCTCAAAAGACGCGGTTGCTCTCGGTGTGCCGTATGTGACGCATGAAGAAGCGGCGGCACAGGATGTGGTGATTCTGTCGACGCCGGTGCAGAACATGGAAGAGATGCTGCAACGAATTGCGCCGTTTGTGAAGCAGGGCGCGCTGGTGATTGATGTTGCGTCAGTTAAGGTCAAGCCGATTGAGATGATGAAACAGATGCTGCCGGAGTCTGTCGAGATCGTCGGGTTGCATCCGATGTTCGGCCCGCAATCGGGAAAGAACGGGATCGAAGGATTGCGCTGTGTGTTGTGCGATGTGCGGACGACCCGGCTTGACTGTATCCGATCATTTCTGACGAAAACCTTGAAGCTGCGCGTAATCGAAATGTCTGCTGATGAACATGACAAACAGATGGCGTGTGTGCAGGGGTTGACGCACTGGGTATCGCGCGCGATCCGTGCGATGAACCTGCCGCAGACCGAGTTGGCGACGCCGTCGTATAAAAACTTTCTGGCCGTTGAAGAGATGCTGCGGACAGATTCGATGGCGCTGTTTTACACGATTGAGCGTGAAAATCCGCATGCCGGGCCAATGCGGAAATTGTTTCAACAAAAGCTGCAGGAGCTGGAAGACCAGATTCAGACTGAAAGCTAAAAAATATCCCCTGACATTTATACGCATGATAAATGGAGAACAGGACGATGAAAAAAACACTGAAAGCAATCATCGCTACCGTATGTTTGAGTCTGGTGCTGCTGACAGGATGCACGCTGGAAACAGAACAGACCCAAGGCGCGGCGCAGGACAGTGTTTTATTTCAGACTTCGACAATCCATGCCTTGCTTGACGGAGTGTATGACGGAAGTCTACCGCTTGGTAAGTTGAAAGAAAAGGGTGATCTCGGGATCGGGACGTTCGACAAGTTGAATGGCGAGATGGTTCTTGTTGACGGTGAGATCTACCAGGTGCGTGCAGACGGGAAAGTGTACAGACCGTCTGACAGTGAAACGACGCCGTTTGCCTGCGCGGTGAAGTTTGTACCGGATACCCAGATAAATGTCGATTCTTCCGCAAAACCGGCAGATGATGTCGAATTGAAAAAAGTTGTCGATGCATTGGCGAATCTGTCGCGGATGTCACTGACGAAAAATTTTCCGATTGCTGTCCGGATTGACGGAACATTCAGCAAGATGAAAACCCGAAGCGTTCCGGCGCAGGAAAAACCGTATCCGCGACTGGCGGAAGTCACAAAAAACCAGCCTGAATTCGAATTTGAAAATGTCAAAGGCACGATTGTCGGCTTTCGCTTGCCGGATTATCTGAATGGTGTCAATGTTCCGGGTTATCACTGGCATTTTTTGTCAGAAGATAAAACTGTCGGTGGTCATATTCTCAGTTTTACGGCAACGGAAGTGACAATCCAGGTCGCGGTGATCAAAGATATCAGGCTCTCACTTCCGTCATCGACGGCGTTCGGCGATTCGGATCTGCAGAACCTGAAGCAGGACGAGTTGAAAGCCGTCGAGCAGGATACGGCAAAAAAATAGTCCGCTTTATTGATACAGTTTCAAAAGTATGCAAGCAGGCAGCCGAAAATCGGACTGCTTGTATTTTTTGAATGTCAGCATGTGAATGTTGAAATAGTGGAATGCGGAATATTTTCAGAATTGCGGGCAAAATGGAAAGTCCTATACTAAATATTATAGCATTAAATTTATAAGAAATAGATTGTGCTGAGTTTCTCAGGCGGAGAAATGATGCAGATAAAAATTTTCGGGTTATAACAAAAAGACACTGGCCGGTTTTTCAAAAAGGAGGGGAGCGGAAATGGAGCCGAATCTGAGCGGGATTGAGTGGTTATATGCAATTTCTGCGGCTCTTGGGGCGGTCTTCCTGCTGACCCGGATTGTGTTGCTTGTTCTCGGTGCCGGTCATGACACTGGCGGCGATATGGATATCGGTCATGACGCAGCCATTGACGGCGTTGACGGTACCTCAGATGTCGCATTCAAATTAATCTCCCTGCAAAGTCTGATGGCTTTTTTCCTGATGTTCGGACTGGTGGGATTGGCGCTGTACCGGCAGAGTCAGGTGGGTGTGGGCTTGTCGCTGGCGGGTGCTTTGGCAGCGGGGATTGCGGCGGTTTATGTAATCGGCTGGCTGTTTAAAAAGATGCTGTCGTTGCAGTCGAGCGGAACACTCAGTCTTGATAATGCGGTTGGGCAAATTGGAAAAGTTTATTTGAGAATCCCGGCTGATGGCGAAGGGCAGGTTGAGATTGAAGTGCAGGGACGGATGATGATTCTGAGCGCGATTTCTGTACAGAAAGAAGAGTTGCCAACAGGGGCGGTGGTTCGCGTTGAATCGATGGTCGGAAGTTCAACTTTGGGTGTTGTTAAAGCCTGAACATCGGTCTCTGCATGATTGAATAAAAAACTCACATCCGGATAAAAACAGGACTCACATAAAAAAGGAAGGGGAAGGCAATGGGAATTATGTTGTGGGGGTTGGTGATTCTGTCTGCGGTGGTGATGATGGTCACCGTCATGGTGTTTATGGCCTCGCGCTACAAGCGATGTCCTTCCGACAGGATTCTGGTTATCTTCGGGCGGGTCGGCAAGGGGCAGACGGCGCGGTGTATCCATGGTGGCGGAGCATTTGTGTGGCCGCTGATTCAGGACTGCGCGTTTCTGGAACTGACGCCGATGACCATCAGCATTCCGCTGCAGAATGCGCTGTCGCTGCAAAATATCCGGATTGACGTGCCGAGTACGTTTACAATCGGTATCAGTACGACACCGGCGATTATGCAGAACGCGGCTGAACGGCTTCTTGGTCAGCGTCAGGGCCAGATTATCGAGATGGCCAAGGAAATCATCTTCGGCCAGCTCCGTCTGACAGTTGCATCGCTGACAATTGAACAGATCAATCAGGACCGCGAAAGTTTTCTTGAAGCCATCCGTAAAAATGTAGAACCGGAACTGAATAAAGTCGGTCTGTTTCTAATCAACGTGAACATCACCGATATTACCGATGAATCCGACTATATCCAGTCGATCGGTAAAAAAGCGGCGAGTGAAGCGATCAACCGCGCGAAGATCGATGTTGCCGAGCAGAACAAAGTCGGTTCAATCGGGCAGGCAGAGGCTACGCGTGAGCAGACCATCCGTGTTGCCGAAGCCGAAGCGGAAGCTGAAAAAGGGCGTAAACACGCCGAAGCCGACAAGCGTATTTTTGTGCAGCAACAGGAAACCGATGCGAGTATCGGTGAGTCGGACGCGCAGCGTGAAAAAGAGATTCGCATTGCTGAGAATCTGGCGGCGACCGACAAGGGGAAGAAAAAGGCCGAAGCCGATATGCGCGTTTATGTGCAGGGGCAGGAAGCAGATGCGGTCAAGGGTGAAAACCTGTCGCGTGCTGATATCGCCGGCAGTGACGCCCAGCTTGCAGTCAAACGTGCTGAAGCGCTGCAGCAGGGGGAAGTCGCGCGCAAGATGGCTGAGGTTGAAATTCAAAAGGCGCAGTATCTGGCCGAGCAGGAACGGTTGCGTGCGGAAGAAGTCGTCAAACGCGAGATTGAAAAGCAGAAGATTGAAATTGACGCTTCGGCAAAAGCAGAACAACAACGCCGCGTGGCAAAGGGTGAAGCGGACGCAATCCTGATGAAATATGAAGCAGAGGCAAAGGGATTGCTGCAGGTGCTGGAGAGCAAGGCTGAAGGGTATCGCAAACTTGTCGAAAGTTGCGGAGGTGACGCTAAAGGTGCTGCGACACTGCTGATGATCGAAAAACTGGAAGAGATCGTCGCCAAGCAGGTCGAGGCGATCAAGAACATCAAGATCGACAAGATTACGGTCTGGGATTCAGGCGCTGGCGGCAAAAATGAAACAGGATCGACAGCGGGTTTCCTGTCGGGAATGGTCAAGAGCCTGCCGCCGTTGCAGGACGTTGCAAAAATGGCCGGTGTCGAGCTTCCGGGATATCTGGGCAAAGTAGTTGATGAGGCTGGAAGCGCTTGCGAACAGGAATAGGGACGTAACCATAAGCCAGACGAATATTTTAACATCAGAATAAGAGGGAGCGTATCATCCGGATACGCTCCTTTATAATTTCTTGGCGTAAAGAACCGAAAATTGAATTCAGGGAAAAAATGAAAATCCTTTCGTCGCAACAGGCAAAACGGTATCCTTAAAGACGATGAAATCCGAGTGAATGAAAAGGAACAGGAATGAATATCCTGATGGTATTGCGGCTCTATAGCCATCTGGTGCCGATGATGGAGCAGGAAGAGTGGAAACCGCTGGGGATGCCGGCGGTGTGCAAACTTCTGGAGGGCATCAGTCGCTGGGGGATTTGTGCCGACGTGGTACTGATTGAAAAAACATATCATGCTGAAAACCGTCAGCCGCGAATCAAGGAATTTCAGAATCTTCCGGGTATCCGGTTTCATATTGTCCCGCTGGCGGCACCGATCGGTGGACGGATTGCACAGTTAAAGAATTCATGGAAACAGTTCGGCTATGTGTTTCGGCTGTTCACAAAAAAGCATCATGGGATTTTTTATTGTGACCGTGCACATATGAGCTTTGGCGCGGTGATGGCGTGGTGCGGATACAAGGTAGTGCTGCGTCTGCACGGAGCGGCAAACTTGCCGAATCTTGTAACGATTCTCGTGAAACGAATGTTGCCATCATTGCGGTTGGCATCGTTTGGTGCGCCGTTTGCGCTGATCGTCGGGTCGCGTGACGGATCGGCGTATGACCAATATGTGACCGGGAGATTTCATCCGAATACGCCATTTTTTCTGAAGCTCAATGGAGTTGATCCATTCAAGGCGACTGCAGAAGAAATCGCGGCGATTAAGACTGAATTGCAACTGGAAGAAAACGTTCCGGTAATTCTAATGAGCGGGCGGATGGATGCGGACAAATATCCGCTTGAATTCTTGGAGTCAATCCGTGAGTTGAATCAAAGCGGCCGTAAATGTTGCGGCGTATTTGTCGGCGGTGGTGCGATGGAAGACCAGTTACGCGAGTATGTGCAAGAACACGGATTGCAGAAAATGGTTCGCTTCTGCGGGCAGGTTGAGCACAAGAAAATGCAGGCGTATCTGGGAGCGTGTAATATTTATGTATCTCTGAGCCTGTATGCAAACAGTACGAATACCGTGCTTGAGGCGATGCGGGCGGGAAAGTGTATTCTGACTTTCGGGTATTGTCAGAAAACAGGGCGCGATGAGCAGAATCTGTCAAAAGATCATCAAAGGGCGCTGGTTTTAATTGATCGCAAGAATGTGCAAAACGAACTGACAGCTGCATTGACAAATCTTCTTGATCATCCTGAAATCGTTCGTCAAAAAGAAGAAGAAGTCCGCCTGCTTGCCGAAAAAGAGTTGCAGACATGGGATGAAAGGATCAATTGGGAGATTGATCAGATGCGGGATATTGCCGAAGGCAGGCAAAACAAACAACCGGAAGAACAGACAAACAATGCCTGAACAAATAATGGAACAATCTCAAGCTCCTGTTTTATCCGAGCGATCACTTGATATTGCTGTGCTGATGCTGGGGTCGCTGACAAGCATGGGCGGCTATCAGGTGTTTACGTATAATCTTCTGCATCGCCTTCATGCACACGGGCACCAAGTGACCTTGTATATTACAAAGGAAGAATATAATAGCCGACGCCGGTTTTATGAAACCATGCCGTTTACGGTCCGCCCGCTTTTACGGCAAACAATCCGATTGCTTCATTATCTACCGCTGGTGCCTCAGACATTTTTGTGTTGGCTGCAAAAAAAATACCGGCACGATGTCTGGCAGGTGATTGGCGCGTATCCTGCCGCATTTCTGGCATTTGGTTTATGCACATGCGTTCCTGTTGTTTGTCGCGGGTATGGCGACGATATCCAGATCGACCGCTCAATTGGTTATGGTTTGCGGCTTGATCCGAAATTGGAGCCGCGTATCCGTCAAGCGGTGTGCGCCCTTGACACGGCGGTTGCGATGACGCCGTCGATGGCAGAATGTTTTCGCGCGTTGGGTTTGCCGCAGGAAAAGATCTGCGCGATTGCCAACGGGTTTGACGTGGCGCGGTTTTCTGAGCGTTTTGATCGGGATGCGGTTTTGCGAACGCATGATGTTGATCCTGAAAAATCGGTAATCCTGACTGTCGGCAGGCGGCATCCTAAAAAGAACTATGAGATCATCCCGGAAATTGCAAAACGCCTTGTTCAATCGGGGACAGAATTTACCTGGTTGGTTGTCGGAAAAGATACGCAGGTAATTGAACAGGAAGCGAAAAATCTGGGGCTGGAAAATACGGTTCGTTCGGTCGAAGAGATCGGTGTAGCAGGTTTTGGAAATAACAATGTTCAATCGGAAGATAATGCAAATCGTCCGGAGGTTCCAGCAACTGAACTTGTGCGGTTGTATCAGGCTGCGGACATCTTTGTATTCCCAAGTAAGCTCGAAGGCTTTCCCCGCGTATTGTTTGAGGCGATGGCAGCCGGCACGCCGGTAGTGACTACAGATGCGCCAGGTTGCTGTGATGTAGCCATTGCCGGGAAAAATGCACTTGTTTGCTCACCGGATGATATTAACGGATATGTCAAAGCGATTCAATCGGTTTTGAATGACGACAGGCTCCGGCAAAACCTGATTTCCGGTGGGCTTGAAAGTGCCAATGCCTGTGATTTCGAACAGATTACAAACCAATATGTTGATACGTATCGCAAAGTCATTGCTCAAAAAAACAAGAGTGCCGCTGCGATGCATGATCTGACATGAGATCCAGAGGTTTCTCTTGCACTGGACGTAGCGGCAGCATACAAATAAAGAGAGTTCATCACAAAGGAAAATACCAATGACAGTCCTTTCAAAATTCCTTTCATTGGAAACTCAGGGCAATGGTGAGATCGTCAACATTACAGATCGGTTGACCGAAATTTTTGCAGAAACCGGTTTGCAGAACGGAATACTAACCGTATTCGTTGCGGGTTCCACAGGCGCGATCACGACAGTTGAATTTGAGCCGGGACTGGTAAATGATTTGAAGGATTTGTGGGAACATATCGCGTCGTCATCGGATGTGTATCAACATGACCGTGCGTGGGGAGACGGGAACGGTCACTCGCATATCCGCGCAAGTCTGGTCGGCCCGAGTCTGACGATTCCTTTTGTGAGAGGGAAACTGACACTGGGTACATGGCAGCAGGTTGTCTTTATCGAGTTTGACGTCCATCCCCGGTCACGTGAACTTGTTCTGCAATTCATGGGAGAAGCATGAGAAATCTGCGTCTGGCATGTATCGCAGGATTGTTTGCGGCAAGCGGCTTTATATGCCAATTGCCTGCGGATGAGTTGTGGCTTGTCAACGGCGGGATTGTCGAGGGTACAGTTACGGATGAGGGAACGTCATACCGTGTCGAAGGCGATACCGGCGCGGCGATGACGATTCCAAAGCGGGAAGTACGCAAGTGGATCAAAAAACTCACGCCGATGCAGAAGTATGCCGCACGCCTTGTTCAGCTTGATCCGGAAAATGCCGACAGCCAGATGGAACTTGCGAAGTGGTGCCGAAAGAATGCAATGCCGGATGAAGCAAAGTATCATCTGGAATGTGCACTCAACCTTCGGCCGGATGATCCTGCAATCCGCAAGGCTGCAGGATATATCTGGTATGAAAAAGAGTGGATGACCTTTGCCGAAAAACAGCGTCGTCGGGGATTGACCAAATATGAAAGCAAGTGGATTCCGATTGAGGAAGCCGTCACCCTTCAGGCAGAGGCGGAGCAGAAAAAACGCGAGCAGGAAGCCTATTCGGAAGTCTGGAAACTATATTTTAGCACCGCTTATCTTTCATCCAATAAATCGGTGGAGCCGACAGCCGGACTAATTGTGGAAAAGGGTCTGGCGTCGATGGGCGCGACCGAACGCGCGGCGATGGAGTCGTATCCGCGAGTTCGTGAGACGGCGGTTTATGTATTGCGGCAATTTTCCGATTCACGGAGTTTGAAGCTGTTGCTCAAACGTTTGCGGTGGGAATCGGATGATAAGTTGGCAACTTTAGTTTCCGATTCGTTGGTAATGAGGCAGGATCGGGATGCGTCACTGAAAGAGACGTTGGAAGTGCTGCTGCAATCGGGATCCTCACGCGTGCGCAAACGGATCTGCAGGACATTGCTGGCAATGGCCGATCCGCGTGCGATTGATTTATTGATTCAATATATCGACACAAGTCCTGTGCCGGAACAACCGAAATCTGCAACGTCAGAAGGTGCGGATGGGGAAGAAGAGTCAACCGGCACAGACGAAAAGCCTTTAGTCGAAAACAGTGAACCTGTCATGAGTTCGTCAGCTGATGAGCAGCCAAAGCAGCGCAAGCCGTTTTTCCCGGCGTATGAAGCGCTGCGATATTTGACGAAAGAAATTTTCCCGATCGATCAGGAAGTCTGGCAAAACTGGTGGGACAAAAACAAAGAAACGTTTGTGTTTCGTCCGGCGCCGAAGATATGAAAATGAATTCTAAAAAATGATTGCCGCTTTTCATTTGATCAAACTGAGCAGCGGTATAGAAAGCAGGAATCGATGAAAAATCAAAATCAAGAAGATGAGTGGCGCAACAAAGCACTCGAAAAAATAAACCGGGAAGATTATTTTCCGGCAAAGACCAAAGAGCTTGCTTCAGCGTGCGGAATCAGCAAACAGGATTATGCAGAATTCCGGAATATGCTCAAAGCGATGAAACGAGAGGGTGTGCTTAGTCGCGGCAAGGGTAACCGTTGGATTCTGGCGGGTTTGCAGAACGAGACGCCGTCGAAGAAAAAGAACACGGGTTGCATTACCGGCCGGATCATGCTGACGCGTTCGGGTATCGGTTTTGTTACGCCTGAAGATCCATCGATGGATGAGATTCAGATCGGAGAAACTTATCTGGGTTCTGCTCTGCATGGCGATACGGTTGTCGTTCGTTTGGAGCAGCCGCGGGGGCGGAATACACGGCGGTTCGGGCGTGTGGTAGAGGTTGTTGAACGCGCGAGTCCCCGGATTGTGGCAGAGATTACTGAAGACGGCTTTGCGCGTCCTGAAGATCCGCGCAATCCCTTTGACTATGTTGTCGAAGGCGAAATGCCTGAAGCGGGCAACAAGGTTCTTCTTGAGATCATTACCTGGCCGGGTGAAGCGCCGCAACCGAAAGGCAAGGTACTTGAAGTGTTGGGTCCGGCGGGAGAGCCCGATACAGAAACGGCTGCAATTCTTGCGAGTTTTCAGGCTCCGGGTCCGTTTTCCGATGAAGTCAAACACGAAGCCCGAGAAGTGGCGAGGCTGATGAACGAGCCGGGTCCACGCTTGGATTTGACGAAGACACTCGCCTTTACCATTGATCCGGAACGTGCGCGTGATTTTGATGATGCGCTAAGCTGGGAGCCACAAGAAGATGGCGGTTGTGTTGTTGGCGTACACATCGCAGACGTGTCGCACTTTGTCCGCCGAGGCGGTGCGCTTGATACCGAGGCACGTGACAGAGCGACGAGTATCTATCTTCCGGAGCGGGTGATCCCGATGCTGCCCGAGGAGTTGTCCAACGATTTATGTTCGCTTCGACCGGATGAAGTGCGGATGACCAAGACGGTTTTTCTTCATTACGATGCCGAGGGAAACCGTACAAACTTTACGATTCACCGCAGTCAAATCCGCAGCGTTCAGCGCTTTACCTATGAACAGGTCAAAGTATTATTGTCGGATGAAAAAGCGGCTGCCGCATTTGAAAAGCAGGAACTGCTGAAACCGCTTCAGGCGTTAAATGGTCTTGCACAGAGCTTGCGGCGGCGGCGTCTTGACAGCGGCAGTATTGAACTCAATCTGACCGAGTTTGTGGTGCTGCTGGATGAAAACGGCTATGCGTCCAGCCTTGAAAAGGTTGAGCACGACTTTTCGCACCAGCTTGTTGAAGAATTTATGCTGGCGGCAAATTGTGCGGTTGCGGAGTGGTGCACGACAAATGCGGTGCCGGTTTTACACCGTGTTCATGAAGAGCCGGCCGATGACGCGATTGAAGATCTGGCCAGTTATCTGAATGGGTCGGGATATCCGTTTACGCCGCCGCTTCGTCGCAAGCGGTTGAACCAGATTGTCGATCAAGTTCGCGGAAAACCCGAAGAGCACGGGATTAATCTTGCGATTCTGAAAAGTTTTAAAAAGGCGATTTATCATAGTGATGCGACGATTGGTCACTTTGCGTTGAACTTCCGCCACTATATGCATTTTACCTCTCCCATCCGGCGCTATCCGGATTTGCATTTACATCAAGAACTTGAAACCTGCTTTGCGGCAACAGCAAATAAATTGCCGCAAAAGATGCGTCGTCCGGTCGAAAAAGGCGGCAAGGCGCTTGAAGGCTTGGGAATTCACACATCTGAGCGGGAACGTCGCGCAATGCAGATCGAGGAGTCGGTCAAAGATTTCCGCAGGCTTGAGTTGTTAAATCGGCAAGACAAAAAAGAGTTTATCGCAATTGTCACCGGGATTCGTAAGTTCGGCGTATTTGTCGAGCTGAAAGACTTTTTCGTCGAGGCGATGTTGCCGCGCTGGATGGTCGAAAAGGCCGGTTACAGTACGCGCGAAGTCACCCCCGGAATGCGCCGGAAAAATGAAGCAAGCGGTTTCCATCTGGGCCAGCAGGTGCGGGTCAAGGTCAAGGAGATCGATTTGAAAGCGCGGATCTGTCAGGTCGAACTGATCGAAGTATTTGACGATGCGCGGTCTTCGAGTAAGAGACGAAATTCCTGAAGAGCCTCTACAATGACAGGATCTGCCGGCAAAAGCTGGTGCATCTCTTCGATGATGCCGCGCTCCAAAATTCGGGCGCACGTCGGCGCATAGGAAAGATTGGGCAACCACGCGAGCATGACCAGCTGGAAATCGACCAGCGACTGGATACCAGTGTACGAAATCAGTTCCCGGTTTTGCAGAGCTTTGAGCACGGCCGGATTTGGTTTCTGTTTCATATCTGACATTTTCCATGTGATTTCGGGATAGTCTTCCAGTTTGTCATTGATCAACGCATCGTGGATCACATAATAGATATCAAGTTTATCGGCATCACGAACAAGATCGAGATATGGCCGCGAATTATCGTCGGTTGTTTCTGGAACCTCTTTGACATTATGCAACAGGATGCTGTCGAGAATGATTTTCTCTTCATCAAGCCCTGCAATAATTTTTTCTTCCCGTAAAACTTCCCATCCTCTTTGGGCGTGGTTAACAGAGTCCGAATCGCGATACGTGCCAAATTCACGAAATTGCGAAAAACGCCCGGTATCGTGCAGGATGCCGACAGCTTCAGCAAGGTTGACCTGTTCATTGTTCCAGCCAAGGTCGAAGGCAATGGCGCGACAGTTTTTGGCGACACGTTGGCTGTGGTCGAGTTTCAGCTGTTTCATCGGATGAAGCTTACCGTCTTTTACAAACCGCTGGGCATAGTCCAGAAACCACTGATTGATTTTCGCAAGCGTTTCGGTATTCATGTTGGCTCCATTCCAGCAATATGCGCAATTAATTTGACGCCAGTTTTTTGGTCAATACAGATTTCAATCCGTCGGTGTCAACTGTATAGGTATGTCCGCAAAAGTGACAGGTAACGGTTTCAGGCTTTCCTGAGTCAATCGCTTCTTTTAATTCGTCGCTTGAGAGAGACGACAGAATACTTTCAGCGCGTGCAATATCACAGCGGCAGCCAAAGGCAAGTGGACGGGTTTCGGTGAAGTCGATGTCTCCGATCCCGAAAAGATCGGTGAGTGCTGTAGCCGGATCGTCAGCGTCAAGTAACGTCTTTTGTACGCTTTTGTTGTCAAAGGCTTCCAGAATCTTGACAAAGTCTTCGGTATTGCCGTCCGGCATTTTTTCAGCGGTGCAACCAAAGGCTTTTTTCAAATATCCGTCTTTACTTTCCACGGCAAGCTCAACCGCTGTTGGTGTCTGTATCGACTCGTGAAAATAACGCGCGATATTGGCGGCGATAATCGGCGGGCGGGCGCGGATATGTGCGGTCGAGAGGGTTGCCGTCGGCGTTGAGCGAAGAATCGTTAATCCTCCATCACCGCCAAGCGCTGCGGTCAGATTGTAGGGCTCAATTCCGTCGAGATCGTTTAAAATTTTGGCATACGTGAAGCCGCGGAGTTTCCCGTCTCCAGCGGCTTCGACCAAAATGCCGTCGATCGGCCCGTCTACGCGAAACTGCAGGCTCAGACATTCGTTTTGATCCGACAGGTCTGCCGACAGGAGCGCAGCTCCGCAGACCGCTTGCGCCAGAATCTGTCCGGCTACAGGCCCCGAGAGGTGCCTGCGTTCCAGTTCTGCCGAAGACTCACTGACATCGGCGATACAAAAACGGATTCCGGATTTGCGCACCAGTCCCCGACGTAATGAATCACTCACAAAATACTCCTTTTTTGTATGCCGCAGCGCGGTTGTGCAATCGTTATTATAATCGAAACGTTTACTTTTTTCAGGTTCTCTTTGATGACTATGACAACAGCTCATGTCCGCGGCGATGCACCGTTTCTGTATATGAAAGGTAATGCATCTGGAATAAAAGCCGCGCAACCGCGGTAATGTAACGCTTTGTTCAATAGTCTTTTCTTTGATGCTTAATGTCAATCGGAAATTTCCGGCTGTTTCAAGTAGATCATTTTCTTGACGGATGGTCGCAGCATTTGTAAAGTATTGAATTCCAAAGACGCAGTTTGTTTTGTGCAGGCGCTGGCTTTCTGAATCAAAAGAAATGATGACATCATATAGAAAACAGGAGAGGAAAAATGAAATCGGAAACATTGGAGTTCAAGACCGAGCTGAAGCAGTTAATGGAAATTATCATCCACTCGCTCTATTCGCACAAAGAGATCTTTCTGCGGGAGCTTCTCAGTAACGCGAGTGACGCCATCGACAAAGTGCGCTTCGAGTCACTGACAAATACGGCGCTTGCTGAAGGCGATGAGGACTGGAAGATCCGCGTGATCGCAGACAAAGAGGCAAAGACCCTCACGATCAGCGATAACGGCATCGGGATGGATCACGAAGCGGTGATCGAGAATCTTGGTACCATTGCCCGTTCGGGAACGCGCGCGTTTATCGAACAACTGAAAAACGCAAAAGCGGAACAGCGTCCGGAACTGATCGGCCAGTTCGGTGTCGGTTTTTACGCGTCGTTCATGGTTGCGGACAAAGTGACGGTTGTCAGCCGGATGGCCGGTACTGACAAAGCGGTACGCTGGGAGAGTGACGGGCAGGGCAGTTTTTCAGTTGAAGAAACGCAGAAAGACAGTCGCGGCACCGATATCACCCTTCACCTGAAAGATGATGCTGAAGAATTTCTTGATGAGTGGCGCATCCGCACGATCGTGCGCAAGTTCTCCGACTTTATCGAACATCCGATCATGCTGGTCAAAACAGAAGAAAAAGACGGCACGACCGAGACCACAGAAGATCGTGCCAACTCTGGGCAGGCCATCTGGTTGCGTCCGCGCAGTGAAATCAAGGACGAGGAACACGCCGAATTTTACAAACACATCAGCCACGACTTTGAAGAGCCGCTCAAGACGATCCACTTTGCCGCCGAAGGCACGATGGAGTTCAAGGCGTTGATGTATATCCCGAAAAAGCGTCCGCCGTACTTTTTCTCGGAAGAGCAGAAGCACGGATTGCAATTGTACGTCAAGCGCGTGTTTATTACCGACAATTGCGAAAAACTATTGCCGCCGTATCTCGGGTTTGTCAAAGGTGTGGTCGACAGCTCCGATCTTTCACTCAACGTCAGCCGCGAGATGCTGCAGCAGGACAAGCTGCTGGACAAGATCCGCAAGTCGCTGGTCAGTAAAATCCTGGCTGCGCTAAAAGAGATGAAGGAAAAGTCACTCGACGAGTACAAAACGTTTTTCGCGGAGTTCGGCCCTATTCTCAAGAGCGGTATAGCACAAGACTTCGAACACCGCGAAGCGCTGGCGGAACTTGCGATCTTCTCGTCGACGCGCACGGAAGAGGATCAGGTCGTGACTCTTGACCAGTACGTTGAGGGGATGCAAGCGGATCAGGAACAGATTTATTATCTGGTCGGAGAAAGCAAACAGGCGCTGAAACATTCGCCGTATCTGGAAGTGTTTGCCGCACGAAATGAAGAAGTGCTGTTCTTTACCGATCCGATTGATGAGATTGTCGCGAATACTCTCGGCGAATATAAAGGCAAGAAGCTCAAGGCTGTCGACAAAGGCGAGCTTCCTGAAAGCATCAACAAGGATAAAAAAGAAGAGCTGCAGAAGACGTACAAAGGACTGTTTGATTTTCTCGGAAGCTCTCTGGAACCGGTCAAGGAAGTGCGCCTCAGTACTCGTCTGAAAGATAGTGCATCGTGTCTGGTTGTTGAAGAAGGTGCGATGGGTGCGCACATGGAACGGATCATGAAAGAGATGGGTAACGACGCCATGCTTCCACCGTCGGAACGTATTCTGGAGCTGAACGGAGAGCATCCGGTTGTCAAAGCCATGCAGGCGTTGTACGACAAGGACAGCAGCGATGCGCGGCTTGTCGATTACGGCTGGATTCTGTACGATCAGGCGGTGCTTGCGGAAGGCTCGAAGATCAAGGATCCGGCAGCCTTTGCCAAGCGTGTCAACGATCTACTCCTGAAAGCGTCAAGTTGAACCGGGCGACAACTATCTGAAAAATGGATCAAAGATCAGAGGCTTTCCCAGCGTAACGGGAGAGCCTCTATTTTTTGCCATTTGGTTTCAGAAAAGATGGGCTTTATTTCTGTTGTTGATACATATTCAGTTCTGTCTGAATGGATTGGTATAACGTTTCTGTCCAAGCTGGATACGAAGGAGGATTTGCAGGTAAAGGATGGCGGCGGAAATCAACAGGACTCAGAATAACGGTGCATTGATCCAGATCTGTTTCAGTAACCAGCAGGAATAATTCTTCAATTGCTTCATCCCCCATTGCCAGACAACCGATCGAACTGCGCTTGCCGTGGATCATGATATCGCTTCCCGGATCGTTCCGTCCGTCTTTTTTTGCTTGCGCCTGATCAAACGCGTTCGGATAGTTCAGCCGCAATGCAAGATGAAACAGGCTGTTGGGATTGAGCGATTCGATCCGGTAGATTCCTTCTGGCACCTGCCGGTCGCCCTCAGTCAATTTCGGTCCGAGATCTCCGCTTGCTTTCAGAATCTGATAAGTCTTCAGCAGCTTTGGAGGATCGGAAACCCACACCTCAAGAGTTTGTTCCATCTTCAATCCGATCAGGGCAACCTTGTCGGGCGGGTAATGGACACCGATCGTGTCAAAAGCTGGTTGAAGCCGTTTCCACGCCCTCGGCCGGATTTCATCCAAGCGTGCCGTGACGGTTTTTTTGCCACGCAGGATTTGCATTCCGGCAATGCCTGCACGAATCAGCGTTTCCCGAAAACATACGGCAAGAATGCACAGAAAAACCAGAAGAATCAGGATTGTTTTTTTGCGGCTTTTCATCTGCAAATGCGATTCATTCCGTTATGGATTACGGTGCAACCAGTTCTGGCGTTTCGGCCGGTTTTTGTTTTGGGCGAACTGGATCGGGTCCGGCAGGCTGGCCGGATGCGGTCAGTTGAATAACCGTGTAGCCTTTCTTTCGGCACAGTTCAACGAGTCCGTCAGGGCCGACCATATGCATAGAGCCGGCAATGACAAAGTGCGTGTGGCTGTCTTTGAGATATTTTTCAACCACCTTCATCATCCGCTGATTTCGTCCGGTGACGAATTGATGAACAAACGTTTTCATCTCAGGATCGTCTTTGCTTTCTTCGACCATATCCTCATGCAGTTGCTGGAATGTTTTCGTGTCGCCGACGCGCCAGTTTTCATAGAGGGTGCTGACTTCATACTCCTCTTTGCCTGCTTCATCAAACATCTCCAGCAGCATTTTTTGCTGGAGGCGGTCGGAGAGCTTGAACATGATCCCGATCTGATCCATAACCTCTTCCAGTTCGCCGATCGGTTTGTGTAAGCGCTTTGCTTTGAGGGTGAAGTAATAGTCGATGCCTTGTTCTGCCTTGTATCCGTTCTTCGCTTCGACAAGCAGCGGCAGGTACATGCTAATGTACCACGGCTTCATCTGCGATACCTGTGGCAACGTGATTTCGTTTTTTTTCAGAAACGCGTCCAGTTTCTCAACCGTTTCTTTCGAGATGTGTTTGTCCAGACTGTCGCCGGGTTGGTAGATCCCGTGCATCTGCATCAGCGCCAGAAGCTGCATCGCGCGTCGTTCGACTGCGATTTCAAATGTCACATCATCGGAGATTTTGAATGCGTTTTCGATCGTTGCATCAAGCGGATACCACTCGGGACGTCCGACGTGAATCGAGCCAAGAAGGTAGACCGTAGAGGTCGGGGAGGTGACTTTCCAGAAAAAAAGTTTTTCCTTCAGAGATGTAGGATCATCTGCCTGCAGGTTTGGTACGAGTATAATAATACTGACTAATGCAAGCATCCGGAAGAAGTTAAAAAAGCCACGCATATGCAATTTCCTTTGCTGAAATATTATAGGGTTATTGTCGCCATTTCAATTTTCATGCGCAAGCAAATTAACCCTTTGACAATGGGGTTTCAACTCCATAACATCTTGCCGAAAATAATTTTTGCGGCTTGCTTTGCCGCAGGCGGGTTCGAATCCTGCCGATATATAATCTGATAACTGACAGGCGGCGGCAAATTTCTGGTGGGTTCCGGAATGTCCGCCGCCTTCCCGTGTACGGCCGTAGTGGTTTGCACGTGCGCAAAAAAAATGCAGGAAGCAGCCTAGCCAGCCGTAAACTTGCAGATGCACCGGCCTGACAATATGGCGGCAGAAAATCCGGAAACGTGGCGGTTGCCATGCAGGTGAATGCGACTAAAATATGTTGGTTGCGCCGGGATTTCTGGACGAGTGGACGGGAATCTGAACAAGCAAGAGGAGATGAAGTATGCGTAAGACCCGAATTGTTGCAACCATCGGTCCGGCATCGCGGCCGTTATTGCGAGCATTGATTCAGGAAGGTGTTGACGTTTTCCGGATCAATTTTTCTCACGATACACGCGAAACGCATCGTGAAGTTATCCGCGAACTCCGGAAAATTTCCACAGATCTGGGTCGGGAAGTTGGCATTCTGCAGGATTTGTGCGGGCCGAAGATCCGCTGTGGCGAGATGCCGCCCAGTGGCGCGACATTGCAGACGGGTAAAGAGGTTATCATTACTACCCGACCGATGGACGGCAATGATAAAAAGTTTTCGACAAGCTATAAAACCCTGATAGAAGATGTCAAACCCGGCGCGCGGATTCTGTTGGACGACGGTTTGATCGAATTAAACGTAATCGAAACGCTGAATGAAACAGAACTCCGTTGCCGGATCGTCACCGGTGGCGTGCTCAAATCCCGCAAGGGAATGAACATGCCTGACAGCAATCTGTCGGTACCGTCGATGACGGAGAAAGATATTCTTGACCTGCAGGTCGGCCTTGAGGAAGAGGTCGATTTTGTTGCGCTCTCGTTTGTCCGCCATCCGAACGACGTGTCCGAACTGCGGCGTCTGATTGACCAGAGCGGCAAATCGACCCAGATCGTCGCCAAGATTGAAAAGCCTGAAGCGCTGGATAATCTTGATGCGATTATTCAGGTGACTGACGGGATCATGGTTGCACGCGGCGACTTGGGCGTCGAGGTTGATATCGAACGGATCGCGGTAATCCAGAAAGATATTATCCGCCGCGCAAATGAAGCGGACAAGTATGTCATTACCGCGACCCAAATGCTTGACTCAATGATCCGTAATCCGTCGCCGACGCGTGCGGAAGTGACGGATGTCAGTAACGCGATTATCGACGGAACCGACGCGGTGATGCTTTCGGGTGAAACAGCTGCCGGCGACTATCCGCTCGAAGCCGTGCGTATGATGGATATGATTGCGCGCGAGACTGAAAGCTATCTTTACCGGCACCGCCCGAAGTGGGACTGGCTGCATATCAACCCGCTCAATCCGGTGCAGGATTCGCTTGGTCACGTTGCGCATGAACTGGCTGAGGATCTGGGTGTCAAAGCGGTGTGCGCGTTTTCACCGACTGGTGGCACGGCGTTGTTTTTGTCAAAAGGGCGTACGTTTGCGCCAATCCTTGCATTCAGTGATAACAAGATGGCCTGCCGCCGGATGCAGATGTTCTGGGGGGTTTATCCGATCTATTGTCCTTCAATCCGCAATATCACAGGTTTGCGTGAGCGCGCGCGGGCAGCAATCCGGACACTGGGCTTTGCCACGCACGGCGAGCGCTTCCTGATGGTCTCTGGAACCGATTTCGGGATGGTCGGTGGTGCTAACAGCCTCGAGATCTGCCAAGTTGACTCCATTGGATAATGCGAATCTTTTCTGAGGCAAGTGAAAATATAAGTGCATGCAAAAGGCCGGAAAAAGCTGACTTTTCCGGCCTTAACTTTTTGATCAGATTATTGTGCGAATCAAACTTTGCCGGTTTCAGTCGCATTATCATCAACGTCATCAGAAGTTGTCACTTCAATCTCTTTTTCCGGAAGCGGATCAGCCAGATGATCAAAACCTTCACCAAATCCGTCGACAGATTCTTCTTCCGGCTCAGGATTACTTTCCTCTGATTCAGAGTTGTTTTCAGCAAATGAAGTTGATGGATCTGCATAAACCAATTGTGCAGGATGCATTGATTCTTTTATAGCTTCATCTTCCGTTGCCACTTCTGATACGGTTTCAGGCTCTTCAGCAACTTCGGTGGAAACAGGCAGAGGAGCAGAAGATTTAAGATCCTCCAGCTTCAGTACCATGCTCTCAAAACTGATTGTTCCCAAGTAGTCGCGCAGAGCCAGATCCACAAGATCAAAGGGCGCGTCGATCATATCACGTGCCGGATCGTTTTTAATTTTGGGCGCGTCAAACACATCGTGTGAAACGGCACGGACGATGTGCTCAATTGTCAAAACAGACAGATCGCGTGCCGGAACATAGCGCTCGCCCACAGGCATGACCCTGCGCAGGATTTCTTTTTGTTCAAGGGTAATCAGGATTTCACGGATAATATACGGAGGTACCTCGAGCTGCAGAGAAACTCGTTCAGGGAAATTATCGGGGCTTTGCCCATGGCGGAAGTCCTGTGCAGCCATCAGTACCGTACGCACGGCAAGATAGAGCCGGTGGACGATGCCGCGTTTTTCGATCTCCGCGCGTGCGGCAAGATCCCGATAATTCTGGCGTGTAAAGGCGATCTCCGCGCCGATCAGAACCATCACCCAAATCATCCATAGCCACAGCAGTGCTAGCGGAATTGCCAGTACTGAGCCATAGACCTGGCTGCTTTTACTGGCCACCGCCATCGCCGCATAGTGGCGGAATCCGATCTTTGATGCTTCAAGCATCAGGCCGGTAAAAACGCCGCCGCCGATTGCCGAGCGCCATCGGACCGGAGTATAGGGAAGGAAATAATACAGACACGCCAGCGCCAGAATACTAACAAGGCCCGAGGCGAGGGTATAGACGATCTTGGCTAGAATCCCCTGTGCGGAGTTTACATTTTCTCTGAAAGCAGGCGGCGCCGAGTTCATGGGTTGTTCTGCTGGAACGTTTTGGTTTGCATTGAATTGACTTTCAATTTTCGGGTTTGTTGCCAGATCTGGATCGCTCAGGTTGGCTGGTGCAGGTAAAGCGTCTGATTCAGGCACAGGCGCCGGTTGTTTTTCAGCCAGAACGGTTTCGGCAATCGTTTTAATCTCATCGGGTGATTTTCCAACCGCCGGTTTTTCTTCCGGAATATTGACAGGGTCGGTAGTAACAGTGCCCCCGTCTGTTTTTGTTTCTTCATTTTTGTTTGCATCGGCAGACTCTTCATCGGCAGAGTCGGAAGAAGAGTCGAGCATTTCTGTAACGGCGGCGATCGGGATTGCGCGCGCGACGCTTTCGGTAACAACCGCGATGCGGGTGGTGATATAAACAGACAAGCTCATCAGGATAGGCACAAGGATCAGGGTCGCAAGATACGCCGTCACACGCGAGAGGATGCCGCGCTTGGCGCGCACCTGCCAAATCCGGTTGAATGCCGCTTCAACCGACCCCATCAATGAGTAGGCTGTAAAGAACAACAGCAAAAAGCTGACTCCCGCGATCACCTTGGCTTTCGATGCAAAGCCGCGGATGGTCTGGAACAGATCGTCCATGCCGGAGGTGGCGGGGATGTAGTGCTTGATGACGCCGATAAAGTTTTCGGTGTGCGAAACGCCTTCAGCGGGGTCGTCGAGCATCGCGAGGACGGCCAGCGCAATCGCCAGCATCGGCACGAGCGCGGTGAGGGTCTTGAATGCCAGCGCACCGGCTTGGGTCATCGACTGGTTGCGCACGATTGAGCGGAAGGTTTCGCGTACGAAAAGCAGCGACATCCAGAACCGGGCGTTGGGACGGGACGGGTCGGTTAATTTACGCAGATCAATTTCATCACGGAAAACCTTGACAATTTCCTGCCA
>QKHZ01000153.1 GCA_003249795.1 bacterium
ATGCGGAGCATGCACTGACGCCTGAGCCATCGAATACTCTTCAGTATTTCTTCCATTAACAAGGGCGGCTAGTTCGCTCACCATCTGATTCAGATAATCAGCCTGTGCAGACAACTCTTCAGATGCAGACGCAGTTTCCTCAGCTGTCGCCGCATTACTTTGCGTCACCTTATCCATCTGCGCGACCGCGGTATTGACCTGATCAACCCCTTGTGCCTGCTCCTGGCTGGCTGCGGTGATTTCCGTAACCAGATTCGCCACAGATGAACTCAACTGTTCAATACCGGCAAAACTTTCCTGCAAACCTTTGGCAAGCCCAGTTCCTTTTTTAACCCGCTCAACCGTATCTTCAATCAGTGTTGCTGTATCACGAGCGGCCTGAGCAGAACGCTGAGCAAGGTTACGCACTTCGTCCGCAACAACGGCAAACCCTTTCCCTGCCTCGCCGGCTCGAGCGGCTTCAACAGCAGCATTGAGTGCAAGCAGATTGGTCTGGAACGCAATTTCTTCAATAATCTTAATGATTTTGCTGATCTGCTCGGCAGAATCATTGATACTGTCCATGGCCTCACTCATGTCCTGAACAGCGCCACTGCCTGAATCCATTTGCGTTTTTGTTTCCATCATCCGACTATTTGCAGTACTTGCATTGTCTGCATTTTGGCGTGTCATGGATGCCATTTCTTCCAAAGCAGAAGATGTTTCCTCAAGAGAAGCGGCCTGCTCCGTCGAACCTTCTGCCAGCTGTTGACTTGCACTGGAGATCTGGTTCGACGCACTGGCAACCTGTCCGGAGCTTTCTCGCAGGTTTTTGATAATCCGGTCAATCGGTAGCGCAATTCCGCGGGAGATCACGATGCTGACAATCACCGCAATCACAGCAATAATCCCGATTGAAAACAGCAGGTTCAGCGCAAGGCTGTTCAGACCGGCATCAAGTGCTTTTCGGGTGTCCAGAAAATCTTCTTCATACGCACCAGCACCGATGATCCAGCCCCACGGTTTGAAGTAATACAATGACGCGATCTTATCACGAGCATGATCTTCGTCAGCTTTCTTCCACGGGTACTTCATAATATAAGGTTCACCGATCGTGCTTACCAATCCACGGTCAACCATGTCCCGGATTACATACTTTCCACTTGCATCCTGAACATTATAAAGGTCTTTCCCGTCACTTTCCTTTTTATCAGCAATAATGTAATGATATTTATCATCACCTTCGGAGCCGATGACATAAATATATCCAGTTACACCAACCTTTGTTGATAAAATCGTCTGGCGAATACGTTCGCCAAGATCCTGCTGAACTCCGGCGTACAACATGCCGATGACATTGCCTTCCATATCTTTTAACGGAGAATAGGCAGTAATGTACCAGGCATTTACAACAAACGCACGACCATAATATGTCTTGCCGCTCAACACCGTCTTTACGACCTGATCGCCATTCCCATCTTTACCTGTAACCGGAATGAAGGTGCCAATCGCACGTTTGCCTTCTTTTGTTGCGACATTGGTTGCAACGCGCAACATATCACCGGCAGCATTCATCCGCTGAAAAACGGTACAGGTACTGCCTGTCAGTTTCCCAATTTTATCAACAAACGGTGAGGCGACATCAAATGAAGGATTCTGCTCCGCAAGCTTTCCACCAATCACAAAACCGGGAAGAGTGATCTTATCGGTTTTCTCAGTATATTGATTCTTCACCGACCAGTTGATGTTTTGAGAAGAGTCAACAACAGCATCACCTTCGTTTTTAAGAAGCTGATCTGCAACCGCAAGGTCATCCTCAACTTTCTTCTGAACAACGTCATTGTAGATCACACAAAGGTCATAAATGTTTTTGGACAGATTATTGATCTCTTTATGAACATACTTTTCAGTCTGCTCATTAATCACCTTGCTCATTGACGTGCGATTGACCTGCAAGATAATTACTGCAGCAATCGCAATGATCACCAACGGCAAAACACCCAACAACAGAATCTTGGTTCCAAGACGCATAACGGCTCCTTCACCTTAGTTGATTAATTGTCATTACCCGACACTTGCAACTTAATTCATTTTCTGCGTTCAGGCAATAAAAAGTCGTATGCAAAATACGATATTTAAAAAAAAATAGACTTTGTAACAAACGGTCATTCTTACGATTTTGTAGCGCACATCATTTTCTCAATCCGCCCAAGCCTAAACACAAAATCTTATCAAAAATTATTTCCACAACTTCTTCCGTCTATCCCTTTTATTTATGCACGGTTAGAAGCCCAGATTCCACAGACGAAAAGAATGTGGATTTTTTGTGGATTGACAGAGGAAAAACAAGCTTTAGGATACCTCAAGGGTCAAAGGGAACCGCTGCAATATCCAGCCGAACACCGCCCTCGAAATTGACCGATTATTGCGTAGAATGATGACATTATTTTATGAACCTCACATCTGTGAGGAGGAATAAATTTGGCTTTACCCGGCATCCGAACAAAGTGGGAAACAATTCTGGAGAATATCCAGCAAATTGTTCCGCAGCAAAGCTTTAACACATGGTTCCGTAATCTTACCCTCCTTTCGTTCACACCGGAATCCATCCAGCTTGGGGCTGCCAACCGGTTTATAAAAAGCTGGGTCGAAAAACACTACCTGCAGGTCCTGCGCGAGGTCTGTGAACAATGCTTCGGAAACTGTCCGGAAATTGTCATCAGCATCTCGTCGGATCAGTTTAAAGCCATGCGCCAGACGCAGGAACAGAACGTTTCTCAAAATGCAGATACCACGGTGCTTCAGCAGAACGCACAGGTTACTCCTCAAACGGTATCTGGGCTAAATCCCAAGTTTACATTAGACCGTTTTGCCACTGGTGAATGCAACCGTCTTGCCTACGCTGCTGCGCTTTCTGCCATCAACAATCCTGGCACCTACAACCCTGTTTGCATCTATGGTGGACACGGCCTAGGCAAAACGCACCTCTTGCATGCCATCGCCCGCATGGCCAACGAAAAGTATCCGGAATGGAACATTCAGCTCATCAGCGCTGAAGCGTTTTGTCGTTCATTTACAACAGCAATCACCTCTGGCCAGTTAGACGCATTCCACAGTCGTTTCCGCCGTTGTGACCTGCTTCTGATCGACGATATCCACATTCTGGCACAAGGCAATAAGGCTGCAACACAAGAAGACCTGCTGCATACATTCGATGAACTGCTGCATGCTGGCAAACAAATCGTTCTGAGCGCAGACCAATCACCTGATCTTATTGAAAAAATGAATGAACGGCTCCGTAGCCGCTTCCAGTCCGGGCTTTGCGCAGAATTACCCCGTCTTGATACGGAAACCCGAAAAAAGCTAGCGTTACTCAAAGCTGAAGATCGTAAACTTTCAATTAATCCGGATGCGCTCGAGGCTCTGCTTGAAGCATGCCCGGGAAATCCGCGTGAACTGGAAGGTGCTGTCGGAAAACTGTCTGCCGTTGCACAACTGACAGGCCATGAACTCACGCGCGAAGTGATTGAAGCAGAGCTTCTTCCAGCCGAAAAACGTTCAACCGCACAAATTACAATCGACCGCGTCTCTTCTGTAGTCGCTCGAGAATTTGGTGTTTCAGTCAAAGACCTGCAGGAACGAAGCCGAACCAAGCGGATTGGTGTTGCACGCAAGGTTGCCATCCGATTCAGCCGCACATTTACACGGGCAAGCCTTTCAGAAATCGGCAGTTTTTACGGTAACCGCAGCCATGCAACAATCCTTTCCACTCTTAAAATTCCGGCAACAGCAATTCTTGAAAAAGATGTATTGTTGCCGCATGTACGCCGGATCGCTTCCGCACTCGGACAGGGACATCGCAGCGACCAATTCCTGATGGAACAAAGCGAACTGTTTTAACCGACATCATCACACAGTTCAATCCATCTATCAAAACGAAAACGCCTGCATTAGCCGCAGACGTTTTTTGAATTCATCACTAAATATATCAAACCAAGAGCTATTCAGACACACTCCGGGTTTCCTGTTCCTCTCGATCACAACAGCATGCTTTTGACTCTTCAGGATAGGCGACAGACTCCTGCACATCACGTGATAAAAGCAAATGCTCATTTTCCTGCCACGCACGTAGCTCCAGATCATGAAGTGCTTTTTCAACGACGTCATTAATCCGAGACTGCTCTTCCTTTTTTGCCCGCCCTCCACTCACTTCGGCAGGAACAATCAACTCGCCAAAATAAACACGCAGCGGATGCAAACTGGGAAATTTTTCCGTTCGAGGCCAACTGTGGAACGCTCCCCAAATATACATAGGCAAAACCGGTGCCATACTCCGCACTGAGATCATCCCGACGCCGGACATGAATTCTTTGAGTTTTCCGTCCGGCGAACGAGTCCCCTCAGGAAACATCATAACAGCGGCC
>QKHZ01000197.1 GCA_003249795.1 bacterium
ATCGATCTATCGCAGCCGCAATCTGGTTGAGCGGTACATCCTGACGCTGAAGAACTTCCGTAGGATCTCGACACGCTACGAACGATTATCGATCACTTATGGCGCGATGATCTGTCTGACGGCATCCTTGCTTTGGCTGATTAATTGAGAACGCCCTCTAGAGCTGCATGACGAATGATACCGGCGGCAGAGACTATTTAATAGTTGTAATCAAACAGAAACGTCCGGCTCAAAACAGCCGGACGTTAAATTAGTTTTCATCACATTTATTAACCACATTGCATTTCAGAATTGCGGATGAACAGGCTCCGCCAAATACCCGATCTCTGGGATCTGAAGAGTGGCAAGATCATTGTCATACATCGCACCATTCGCATATGTTTTTTCTTGGTGCAACATAGACGTAACCATGACCTCTGCTTCAAAACCACTGACCAGATCGTCGGGCTGCCTGAGCAAGAAAGACGCCTGATCCAACTCGGGGCCATCCAGTGAAGGTGTCCCAGGAACCAGAGAAACATTCGGCAACAGCGTATCTGTGCGAACTGTCGGGAACTCCGACACCACAGGCTTTGCCGCCTTTTCCGGCTCGCGCAGTAAATCACTGCTGATCATCACTTCTGCAGCTTCAACATTATACAGCGATGTCTCTGCCGACATCGGCTGCCATGAACTATTGAGCGCCAGCAAGTCAGATGCCCCGGGCGATGCAGGAGCGTCAAATTGATCAAGCGGCTCAATCATTGATTCAAGCTCAAAAGGAATTGCCGCTGCAAAACATTCACGCGATGCCTGCATCCGAATCGGCGAAATCATTGATGTCGGCTTCGACTCTACATTCTTATCGGTCTTTGCTGACTGACATCCCGGTATCAGCGATGCAGCACCAAAAACACCCACTACAGCCAGCGTGATCCATAACTTCATATCATTTCCCCCTTCCATCACTACCGGAAAGTTATCCACACAAGTCCGATAATATGCACCGACAGCCATCTTCGCAAGGAAAACTTTAAGAAATTTTACTACATTCACAATTTTACTCGGATATTGCGCTCTATCTTTAATCTCTTGCAATCTCGTAAGTTATCCGTAGGATGCAACTGAATAACACACAGTTTCATTGACAAGAAGACACAAAATGAAGCGAATCCGCTTAGTCATTGAATATGATGGTTCCCGTTATTGTGGTTGGCAGGTTCAGCCCAACGCCCCGTCTATCCAATCAGAAATCGAGCTTGCCATATTCAAGCTAACCAGTGAAAATACAAAGATTTACGGCTGCAGCCGCACAGATGCGGGGGTGCATGCGCGTGGATTTGTCGCCGCGTTTAATACTGACTGCCCGATCCCTCCAGAAAAGATTTGTCTGGCGCTCAATACTCGCCTACCGGCCGATATCAGCGTACTTTCCTCAGAATTGGCTGAACCCGACTTTGACCCGCGCCGGATGGCAACCTGCAAGCGCTATCGCTACACACTTTTTGCCAGCCCCATTCGCCCTGCCCTTTGCAGAAAAACGGTCTGGCATATCAAACATACACTTGACCTTGAGGCAATGGAAAAAGCTGCCGCGCGTTTTGTTGGTACGCACGACTTCACCTCATTCGGCAATCAGGAGCGTAACAAACCGGATCTGATCAATGTCAGAACCATTGACCGGTGCGCTGTCTGCGATACACTGCCGCTGATCACAATTGATGTCGAGGGCAAAAGTTTCATGTATAATATGGTGCGCAATATGGTCGGCACACTCGTCGACGTCGGTACCGGCCGGTTCTTACCTGAAGATATTGACCGTATCCTTGCGGCTCGCAATCGCGCGGAGGCCGGGCAAGGCGCTCCAGCGCAAGGACTTTGTCTTGAATGGGTCCGCTATGATTGAGTCGCTGACAAATACAGGGATTTGGACAAATCCCGAACTGATCGACATTGTCATTCTCTGCGTAATGCTATTGTCCTTCGCACTAGGAATGATTACCGGATTCATCTGGCAAATCGCCGGAATGATTTCAATCGGGCTTGGACTTCTAGCGGCATGGTTTCTGACAACACCGGTTGCCGGGTTCTTCAAGACATTTACCGACTCACAGACCACAGCTTTTCTGGCCGCGCGCATCGCCCTCTTCTGCGGCGTCGCAATTATCATCCGCCTGCTTGCCGCGTTTTTAAAAGCGGTTCTGGAAAAGATGAAACTCGGCCATTATGACAGATTGCTGGGTGGGTTTCTGGGCGCAGCCAAAGCTCTGGTCCTGTGCGCGGTCATGCTCGCGATCCTGAGTCAGGTTCCAGGGAACTTGCGCGAAAACATCAAGATATCCGTAATCGGCGGACTCAGCACCGCCACCGCAGACTGGATCATCGGAAACCCATGTACAATCAGTCCAGAAGAAGCGATTCAGGAGGCGATGAATAAAATCATTTCCCGTTTATCTGGCATCAAAGGTTCTCTCAGCCAATCCAGCAACTCAGATAAAAAAAGAGTCGTACAGGAAACGGCGGAGAATGCCACCAGATAATTTCCTTCCCATGGGCATGAAGACTAGGCCACAAGATACAGATCACAGTTGCCACTTCAATACAACGCCGAACAAAGCCGATCTCCGAATCTTTTGACGAATGATTCACCAAAATCGCTAGAGAGACAAAGAGAAAACCGACGCCATATGCATCCGTTCTCGTGATATCAATCACTGAAAATCCTGTCAGCAAAATACTGACCAACGCAATCCCACAGCACAACAGCACAAACCACTTACGCAAAAGAAATAATACAAGCATCGCCCCGACAATAAGAATCCAACCGCCTTCATACGCAGACCACAAACCAAGAGGAAAATTATTGAAATGCTTATTGATCATGCCAATACCAACATCTCCCCAAGCTGCTTGAAGGCTGCAATACTTTATTAATGCAAGACGACCGGCCCAGTACGCAGCAATCGTGGCATAAATCACCCAAGGCATGAGTTTTTTGTGGAATGTGACCAGACCTTTCAGATCGTTCATACACGGCAAGGCATGATAACACCAGACAATCGCAGCCGCAACAAGCGCGCGCTCATCCGTCCAAAAGCCTGCAGTTAATGACAAAAAAATCAATAGTGGATTTTTAAAAAGCATTGCCGTGAGTAGCGAGGCAATCGCCAGACTGTCGAACATATAGCGGTATTCAACAAACCCCACAGATCCGGCATAGATAGAAGCGATCAACGCTGTTATCAAAATCGTATCGCGTCGGTTTCTGGTTATTTTTTCCGCCAGAAGAAGCGATACCCACAAGATCCAGACGCCTGTAAGCGATTCGATAACTTTCATTCCCAAATACCTGAATCCGGTGACATAAGCAATCAGCGGGGGGAGCATCCGGAAAGTCAATTTTGATTCATGGAGCCAATTTCCATATTGGTGTTGCTCAAACGGCGCATCCGCTTTTTCAAAAAACGCAACGGTTACGGCTTCCTTGTCGGAAAAGGAAAAATTCTCATAACGAGGAAAAGCCAAAAACAGGGAAAGAACGATTGAAAGGAATAAGGTATCTCGTCGCCAGTGCGGGCGGTTTGCCAACGCATCCAGCTTCTGATTCAACCATGCACAGAGATTACAGTAGAAAGCGTCAAGTTTCATGCCTGCATCTTTCACCTTATGCGTTGTTCACCAAACAAACAACGGCGTTTACTGGTAAATATCTCCATTCCGGTAGGCTGCCCATGCCGTTTCAAACCAGGTTTGGCTGATCGGAATCGGTCGCCGCTCAATCCATCGGTGTTTCAGATCCACATCATCACCGCCAGTAAAAACCGTCTCCTGAACTTTCTCACGGAATGCTTCGTTTTCCGCCATTAGCCGAAAATCATCCGGTAACGACGCGTGCACACAATCGCCATCGCCCGACAACACCATCGCCGAACCTCGCGAACCGATTCCGCTGATTACTGCATAAAACATCGCATTCAGATAAACAAGATGCGCAAAACACAATTGCCTGTTTTGCACAGCCTGCACTACGCCGAGAGAAGTATCCGCCCCGCCGCCGCAAACACGAACCCGCTGCCATTGTTCCGTTGCAGCTGCAACTGCTTTTTTCAAGCCGTCCGTTGCGCGAAGATGAGCGCCGTCTGTCGTCATGCGTGCCTGAAATTCAGCGCGAACATCACGCCATGAAAAGTCGGTCTCATTTTTACATGCATTCAGATACTCATTCAGCTTAGATGCTTCGGCAACAATTGCATTTACACTTGCGTTAGTCGTCACAGCTTCGATGCAATAGCAGGCCGCAATTTTTTCCGCAGCACGCAGACTGCCGACCTGCCCGCTGTTCAGTGCAGATCCCCCGGGACGATATACGCCGTGCGAGCCGTTCACTTCACCGACGGGGAACAAATGAGAAACATT
>QKHZ01000040.1 GCA_003249795.1 bacterium
CAAGTTCCTGTTCTCTTTTCCTGAGTTCGGCTGTCTGCTTCTTTTCATCATGAATTGCCTTGAACTGAATCCGGAGCAATGCTTCGATTTTATATGAAATTGCAACCTCAGAGACAAAGATCACCAGCGTATAAAAAACGGTTTCTACACTTGAAGCCAGATTCAGATACTCCCCACAAATAAATATGCCGAAGACAAAGACAGTCCCGAGGACAAATTTATGAACGATCGATGTGTACGGAATAATCATGAATACATAGACCGCGAACATCTGGCCGGTTGGATTGAAATCCTGATTAATATTTTTAACCCAGAAATACGTATCAAAAACAGCAGCCACTGTGATCACCAGCATGCACGGTAGTAAAAGCCTTTGCGCCGGGATCGGCTCGACTTTCAAAAACAGGAAAACCACGCACGCAGTAAAAATAAGCTCGATTGCTCGCAGCGAAAGCGTAATCAACAACTCGGATGAGTTTGCAGAAGCGCCAAAATCCCTCACGGAAAAATAAAGCAGAAACAAAGAAACGACGGCTGCGACCCAGACAATAAACTTCCGTCTTTTTTCAAAGATCCACTTCAGGTATTCCTTTTCAATTTCAAGAGGGAATTTGTTCTGGGAAAAGAGTCGCTCAAACATAGTGGTTGCTCTATCGGTTCCGAAAGGGCGAAAAGAATTGCTGATGCTCGTATCAATGTTGCTAGCAACAACAAATCACGCTCAAATAGACAGGACTATTTTCATTTATCATTTTGAATATTGCAAGGAAATTTACGGAGAATAGAAGAGCACGTATCCCACCACCAATGCAGGAAGAACACGCAAGCGATCCTCATAACATCCTGTATGGAAAGGAGGATAAATGAATTGAATTATCGTTACCCACCTCCGAATGAAGGTTATTGCTGTAAATGTAAGGTTAATGTAAGTTGACATTGAGCTAGCCGCACCTTAATTTTTGATTTCATATCTAACGCGTTACCGCTTCAGGCATAAGCGGTTATTTCTTTCGTTATCGCGAAGGATGTATACCTTGATGTAGCGCGGATGAATAGTCATCTGAAGTGGAGGCAAGAGTCGAAAATGAAAAAACTACTTTTACTATTCTTGATTCTCATGTCGGTCAGCACAGCAAAGGCCGATGACTATCAGGATGCATATAATGTTTATCGCGAATATCTCGGCGCAACCAAGACCAAGAACCTTGGCCAGATCATCAGCAGGCTGGACAAGACCACGCCGAACTATAAGGTGGAGCTGAAATCGATCGCCGAGACGATGCTCAATATGGATATGGACTACAAGATCATCTCGGCGAAACTTGTCGGACAGACCGGCGACATTATCGTCTTGCGGATTACGCAGCAGAATCTTCCCAAAAGCGAGAATCAGGATATCAAAAGCGCCGAAGTCGATGCGTTGCAGATGCTCCGGAAAGACGGGGACGGAAAATGGAAGTACAGAGGTTCGCATGTCCTGTCAGTGAAACAGTTGGAACAATAATTTGCTGATTCCGTTGCAATTGCGCATGTCCGGGACTGCTGCACGGCGGGCAACGAGGAACAATTGCCGTTGGCAGATATTTCAATGAAACGCGGGTTTACTTAATCAGGTGGGAAGAATTACGATAATGGCAGGATTACGTCCGAACAACCGCATTGCTTTGTATTGCGCCTGCGTCCTGCTTGCCGCTCTGTTCGGCTTGCCGGGGGTTGCGCTGTGCTTAGATGAAATTACGGTGAGTACCCTATCGACTGAGGTCAACGCCGGTCAAAGTAGCTCGACATCAGAAAAGACCATAGCTAGTAAAACTTTCACCATCACGTCCACAGGCAGCATCATATATACTGGAACCACTATCCCAAGCACAGGTGCGATTAATGCAGAAGGTGACAACACAATCATACTCCAGAGCGGTGCGTCCATTACCGCCACCGGAAACCAATCATCCGGAACCAGCGGTATCAACCTTACATATGGCTTCACGCAATACTCCAGCGTAACTGGCGTTTCCGGCAGTGCAGTAAATACAGTTATTATTAATAGTGGCGCTTCTATAACCACCAACGGAGATAAAACAAAGGGAATTATTACCAAAGACAACAACAGCATTACCATGAATGGAACCCTTACCACCAACGGTGCCAACGCAACGTGTATTGATGCGGAATACAATAACACCATCAATATTGGCGGCACGGTTACTGCCAAAGGTGGTGCAAATGTCATAACTGCCCAAGAAAACAACCTGATCACGGTAAGCGAAAGTGGCTTATTAACAATGGATGGTAATAGTAGTGGTTACTCCGCCATTCTGACCAACTCAAACAATATCGTTGTTCTGGCCGGAACCATTACATCAAGCCAGTCTAGTTCTAACGGACTTTACTTATCACTTTCTGGAAATGCCGCATATATCTCCGGCACGATTAACCTGACAGGCTCCAGTTCTTATGCGCTCCGGTCCGGATACACTTACGGAACAACAACCATCGGCAATACATTTCACATTCTGTCCGGCGCGTCGATCACCGGCGGTATACTTAACGCAGACACAAACAATAATTCAACATCTTACCTGACATTCGGCTATACCAAAAACGCCAGCAATCAAAGCGATCTGACCTCAGTTGACAATGATTTCTCATTCACCTACTCCGGAAATATTACTTCCTCATCCTCAGGAAACTGGGACGGATACTTTGCCGGAGGCTCAACAACCCTCAACGGCACAACCAACTCATTCCGCAACATCTTTGTCGGCGCAAGCTGCTTTACTGTCGCCACTGTCCCCAACGGCGTCGGCAACGGCGGTATGGATACCATTTCGGCAGTCAGCGGCGCGACGGCAACCTTAACCATCGGCAATGCAATCTCCACGACCGGAACCGTCACCGTCGGCTCCGGCAGCACCTACAATCTCTACGGCACCCATACCCACACAGGAGGAACAGTCGCCATCGACGGTACGCTCAACCTTAACGGCGGCACATTTGTCAATAACGCAACCAGCGGAACGCAAACGATCGGCACGCTGAATGTCGCCAGCGGACAAACCGGTACGCTCAGCGGGTCTGCAGCAACCACAGTCACAGCCGCCAACATTACCGGCACGCTGAGTTCTGCCGGAAGCGCGGATGTCACACTCACGACCGCAACACTTGACGGCGGTACATTTTCCAACACTGCAACCGGCGGAACGCAAACGATCAGTACGCTGAATGTTTCCAGCGGACAAACCGGAACTCTCGCCGGAACGACAGCAACCGCGGTTACGACCGCGAACCTCAACGGAACACTGAACTACACCGCCAGCACCGGCACGACCATCAGCGCAGCAAACATTGCCGGAACCATTGACAACCAAAGCGCCAGCGCACTTGTCCTGACAACCGCAACTATCTCGGACAACAGCACCGCAACGCTCAGCAACTCCAGCACCGGATCGATGACAATTACCAGTCTCGTCCTTGGAAGCGGTGACGAAACCCTCATTACCATCGGCGATGTGACCATTACAAACCCCATCAGCTTTGCTGCATCTGCCGGTGCTGACACGCTGAACGTCAAGAGCGGAACGCTGACAACATCGTCAGCGCTGACCTTTGGCGATTCGGATATCCTGATGGGCAGCGGTACGCTGGTCTGCGCCAGCGGCGTCCAGTTCACCGGAACCGACGGTTACATCAAACCGGGTAACTCCATCGGCACCCTCACGATTACCGGCGACCTTGCCATCAACAGCAACACCACCCTTGAAATTGAATGCGAAGGAACTACCTCCGACAAGCTGCTGGTCAGCGGCACGACCACAATCGCATCAACCGCAACGCTGACGGTCTCCGCGGTCGCAACAGGCTACCTGCCCAGCGGAACCAGTTACACCATTCTGACAAGCACAGGCGGGTTAACAAACAACGGCACCATCTCCATCCTTGGCTCGTCCAACACCGCGGTCTATACATTTTCAGTCAGTTCGGATGCAAATAACATCTACCTTGACGTTGTCACCCGCACGGATTATACAACGATCGCATCCACCGGAACGTCGAACGTGAAGGAAGTGGTCAAGCCCCTTGCCCTCGTCGAATCAACCGCGACAGGTGATCTGCGGACGGTGATGAATGCGCTGGACAGCCTGCCAACCTCCTCTTCATTTCATAAGGCATTGTCGATGATGTCTCCCGAAGAGTCCGTCGTCCCTGTCATTGAAGCCGGACAGGCCGTCGCTTCAGCCTTCAGCAGAACAATCGCAAGCCGCGCGAGCTTTGTGAATCGCATTTCCGCATTTTCTGAGGCGGGGTTGAGTCTGGAAGGTCCGGTTGGCCCTGCCGGCCCCTATGCCAGCCTCGGCGGACAGCCGACTGAACACCTGTATGGCTGCTGGTTAAAACCTTTTGGCACCTGGGCAGATCAGGACACGGTCAACAACCACGCCGGTTTTGATTATAATACATACGGAATTGCTCTGGGCGGTGACCGCAAAATCGGCGACAGGCTTGTCATCGGCCTGGCCGGTGGCTACGCGAATACGAATACCCAGAGCGATGGCATTCAAAATGCACAAGCAGAGATCAACAGCTGGTGCATGGGTACGTACACGACCTATACGATCAGCCAAAACGTCATCGACCTCAATTACAACTACATCATCAATAACAATGAAGGCCACCGGGATATCGCATTCGGCGAGATTTCACGTCGGGCATCTTCCGATTTCAATTCCCATGAGCATCTGATTTCAACCAACTATGGCCACAACTTCCGGTTCAGTAATCTCATGGTGACTCCGCAAGCGGGAATGAACTTCGGGTGGTACAATCAGGACAGTTATAAGGAAACCGGCGCAGACTCAATTAACCTGCGTGTGGATCAATATAAGTTTGCGTCTGTACAAGGCAAACTGGGCATATGTCTTGGCTACATCATTACTGACCGGATTTCGACCGACCTTAGCGCCCACTGGGGCTATGAATTCAATAACACGGAGCAGGAAGTCTCTGCATCGTTTGAAGGGGTTCCAAATGCGTCCTTTACCGTTGATGGAGCAGAACAGGATCGCGAGAGTTTTCAGTTCGGCATTGGTGTCAAAGGCAAGATCAATGGATTTACAGCCGCGTATGTGAATTACGATCTTGAACTCCGCGACAGTTATCGTGCCCACAATCTCGCCACCGGGATTAGTTTTGAGTTTTAATTTACGATGTCTCTAGAATACAAGTACAAAGACAAATATATAATAACGATAAGCCTGTTTTTGATTCTGGTTTGTTGATGTTAAAATCTGCGAAACAATAATAAGGCACAGGCGATCATACCAGAGTGGCACCAATATTCCAAACCAGTCGAGTCTGCTGCACGAATTCAGTTGGCATGTGATGTGTTTCATGAAGCTGAAACACTATTCGGCTCTTCAGGCAATGAGGCGCGGCCGCACTGTGGTGTAAGAAGTTATTGCATGATGACCATAGAGACGCTTGAAGATGCCAAGGACCTGATCAGGGAAAAGCGATAGGACATATCCAAACAGACACCAGAAGCCGCAGCATAATTTTTATTGTCTGTCAGATAAAGTACTGGGTAGTACATCTCAATGCCGATGGAGCTTTGAGTACTCCAAACCTGGTTCCAAATGAAATATTGCAGTTAGAACATTGTGGAAGTTTCGTCTTTTGCTTGGTGTGCGTATAAGGTCAAGTAACAGCCTTCCTGCATTTTTTCCGACTTCATATAGGTTAACGGAAATGCTTATTAATGGCGGAACCAATAAGGGGGAGGTTCCGTCCAAACCAATTACGATGACATCCTCACCAACCTTCAGGCCTGCCTCTTCAATTGCCTGATAAACACCGGAGCACAAATGGTCAAAGGCAACAAGTACCGCCTGCGGTTGTTTGCGGTCCAATATTTTCTTCATTGCAGCGTAACCCGTTGCAGCAAACGGCGGAGCGTGTTCGACAAGCTGGCTGTCAAGATCGCCATGTTCCTGAACTGCAGCTATGTAGGCATGAAATTTTTCCAAATCAAGTAAAAGTTCACCGTTATCGCGAGTGATCCCGATATAGGCAATATCCTTGATGTTGTTTTTTCGCAGAGTTCGAACCGCATCGATAATGGCTGAAGCGATATCGACATACGAACAGAATACATTCGGATCGGCTGCCTTTGAACCAGCTAAAACAAACGGGGACTTTTGCCGTGCAAGCAGTTTTATCTGCTGCGGACTTGATGTTCCGACAAGAATTTTACCAGCCGAGGGAGTAAACGCGTTGCATGGCTCAAGAAGGCCGCCAACCTCTGTATTTTCTTCCAGCCGGTTCAGCACCAGCCGGTAAATCGTACCATCAAGGCTGTCAAGAATCCCCTGCCACATCGGTCCGTAAAACGGGTGGTTACCGGGATCGGATGAGCCGACAAAAAGCAACTCAATCAAGGTGTCCTCAAGGTTACTTTTCTCTTTTACAATAAACGTTCCCTTCTTGGCCTGACGGGTCACAAGTCCCATCTCCGCCATTTTGATTATCGCCCGATTCATGGTTTTGAAATTGACATCGAACTCTTTGGCTAGGGTAAGCCCTGTCGGAAGACGATCTGTATAGATGCCTTCCTCAATTCGCCGGATCAGTTCCTGAATAATACCAGTCTGTTTATTTTCGACAGCCATCAAGTTGCTTTCTGGTCTTTTCTCTTTATGGCGCAATATGTTGGGCAAATCCCCAAACCCTTATCATGGTATAATACAGGGTATTTATTAAATTTTCAACAAAATGGAGTCGATTTCTCTCAAAATAAAGTTGCGTAGAGCTATGTACCAGCTATTATACCAGCAGGAATAGGAGATCCCATATGAACATCACCCATAGCGATGCGGTAGTCCTCGAGCGTCCGTTTCAGGCCAAGTACCGCCAGATTGCATTGACCGAAATCACGCCGGACAGCATTGTCTGCCGGACAACCATGAGCGCGATCAGCTCAGGCACAGACATGAAAACATGGCGAGGACAGCAGCATCCGGAGCAATGCTGGTATCCGCTGGTGCCGGGATATGAAAACGCCGGGGTTATCGAGTATATTGGGCCTGATGCGAAAACCGAGTTGCGAGTTGGTGATCGTGTCATGATCAATGAATGCCGCCAGTTTGGTGATGTGTGTGCGGCATGGGGCGGCAGCGTCAAATATGCGATAAAGAATTCAGTCACAGCGCCATCACCTTTTGACTACGTCGTGAAAATTCCGGACAACGTGAGTGATCGTGATGCGGTATTGGCATATCTGGCTTGCGTACCACTGAAGGGTGCAAAGCGATTCAAATTTAACGGCAAGGAAGATATTCTGGTCATCGGTGCCGGAATGATTGGGATCAGCGCTGTGCAGATTCTTAAGATTCTTAACCCCGAGGCGCGTGTAATCTGCATCGACAAATCGCCGATCCGTTGTGAAATCGCACGCCACTATGCGGATGTTGTTTTTCTTGCGGACGGCAGTGAGATCAAAAAAATCGAGGAACTCACCGGCGGCAAAAAAGCCGACAAGCTGATGGAATGCAGCGGAAATGCGGCCGTTGTCGGAACACTGCATAAGTATATCAAGGACGGCGGGTGGGCTCATGACGACGAACCAGCACATATTCATCTTCAGGGCGATTATCCGGAGACGATTGTTTTGGACAGTTGGCACCGCTGGTTTGTGAAAAACTGTCAGATCACCATGTCGTGTGCGCTTGCGCCAACGAATAAAGAACAGATTCTTTCATGGATGGCGGAAGGTAAATTCTGCACCAAGCATTTGCCCACAGAAATCTGGCCGGTTGAGAAATGCCACGAGGCTTTTGAGTATAAAGCAAAGTCCGGTGAAGATGTATTTAAAGTCCTTCTCGAATGGGTATAACACGGCCTTCGTTTGTGTGAGGAATAGCAATGAAGAAAAAGGTCTTGCTAATCGGAGATTCGATCCGCTTGGGCTACCAGCCACTGGCGATAGAAAATCTGGGAAAAGACTACGAGGTATGGGGACCGGAAGATAACGCACGTTTTGCCAAATATACATTAAACTGCTTGCCCGAATGGTTGGAGAAATTTGGCAAGCCTGACATCGTTCACTGGAACAACGGATTGTGGGATACTGCAATGGTCTGCCCGGAAGACGGTGCATTCACTCCAATCGACGAATACTTGCGCTATATTTCTCTCATTTTGCGTGAACTGCGAAAGCAAACAACGAAAGTGATTTTTGCCACAACGACGCCGGTAAAATACGGAAGCAAGAATCAAGACATTGATTTCATTAAATCACACAATGCGGCGGTTGTTGAATATCTGCAAAATGAAAACGTACAGATCAATGATCTGTATTCCGTGGTAGATGGTGATATCGAACAGAATATCTGTGACGACAGGATTCATTTGTCAGAGACGGGAAAAGTAATCTGTGCATCAGCAGTAGCGAATGCCATTCGATCTATCGCTGAAGTGAAATAGCAGGGGTCTATACTCGTACTGATCAAACACTTCCATAAACCGGAGATAAATGATGATACTCGGTGCTGCGGCGTGGGGATTGCGGGAAACGCCACTGAAAGAGCAACTTGCGATGATAAAACGTATCGGTGTGAGGGAGCTTGAACTCAGCATCGCCGGGCACGAAAACGATACATTGCAGATCGGCTGTAGTGTAGATGAGATCAAGAGTGTAAAAGCATTATTTGCTGCAAACGATGTCAGCCTGATTGCAGCCGCCACCGGAAACGATTTTACACAGGCGAATGCGGATCTGTGTAAAGACGACCTAAAAAAACTTGAGCAGGTAATTGAAATTGCCGGAGAGCTCGGGATTCGATATTTGCGTGTCTTTGCTGGCTTCAGTCCTGCGCGTGACGTAACCGCAAAACGCTGGGACACGATGATCGATTGCCTTTGCGCAGCAAATGAAACTGCACAAAAACACAATGTACAATTGGCTGTTGAAACACATGGCGGGGTGGAAGAAATTGAAGACGGGATTCGCCATTTCTTAAGTACTAGCAGCCAACCGGATCTGTTAGACAAAATGCTTGCAGAACTGCCGGACGAAATCGGTCTGGTCTTTGATCCGGCAAACCTTGGCGCTGTCGGATTGTCAACCGCTCAAGTTATTGATCTGTATCATAAATATCAAAAGCGGATTTGTTATCTGCATCTGAAAGATTTCCGGAAAGTGACCGCAACTGCAATATTGCCGTGCGCATGTGGCGAAGGACAGCTTAACTGGAATGAACTCTCACAGGGACTTAGCGGCTTCTCTGGTTACGGTTTTATTGAATATGAACTTCCGGAAGATGTCGAAGAGGGAATGGTGCGGTCGCTAAATGCATTGCAGGGGAAAAGTGATGCAAGAGTCGGCAATTGAGCTGGTTCATCTGCAACTGACCAGGAAGTGTAATCTTCGCTGCAGATTCTGCGGCCAATGGGGAGAGCATGGCTTTGCGTCATCTGATAAAACGTCAGAGCTGCAGCCAGAGGAGTGGATGAGTGCCATCGACCAGATTCAGGCGTTGAATGCAGAGAAACAGGTTAAAGCAAAGTATATTCTATGGGGAGGCGAGCCGCTTTTCAGTCCGGCGTTTCCTGCGATTGCAAAACGTCTGCATGATGCCGGATGCCGAATCTCAGTTGTAACCAACGGGATTTTGCTGAAGGAACAAAGTGACGCGATTAACCAATATGTCGACACATTATATGTTTCAATTGACGGCCCGAAAGAAATTCACGAATGCGTTCGAGGGCAAGCAGGAATTTATGAGAAGCTCAGGGACGGCATTTCAGCGATAGATAAAGACAAAGTAAAAACAATCGGGATGTTTACCATTTGCGAGGATAACTATCATGTCGCAGCGGAATTCCCGTATGAAGCGGAAAAACTTGGGTTGTCTGGCGTTGTTTTTCAGAATCTGATTTATTGTTCATCTGCTATCGCGGACAAGTTCAAGAGCTGGATGCATTCAAATTTTAATCAAAATGCAAATGCAGTTCATTCGTGGATTGTTGATGGGTTTGGCGATTGGGTCGATGAACTTCCTGAAATTATTAAAACATTAAAAGAAAATATAGCGAATCGACAATATCCACTGGATGTTAAACTCTATCCGAAATGCTGGATGAATGAGAATGTTGGCAGCTGGTTCTCTCCTGAATGCGAACTACAAAACAGTGAATACCGATGCCAGTTGCCATGGAAACACATTCATGTCCGGGCGAACGGAAATATCGATTTTTGTGTGGATCATACGGATTTTGTTCTCGGAAACCTGAGAGAACAGACACTGCATCAAATGCTTGAAAGCGAGAAAGCGAATTTATTCAGAACAGAAATTGAATCTGGCAACAATCCGCTCTGCCGGCGTTGTCCATGGCATTACAACCGGGATTTATTAAGTGATTGACCCTTGATTAGATAAGGAAAAAACAATGAACAATCCGAAGATTATTTTCATGCCGCACGCGAATATCCAGTATTCCCAGCTTGATCCGAAAAAACGGAAATGGGTGATGGAAAATTCGTACAAAAAACTTTTCGATCTTGTTGAAAATGGCGGCTACAAAATTGCGTTTGAAGCTTCCGGCTACACGGTTGAAGACATTGCCAAGCAAGCACCTGAAATCATGGCGCAGCTTAAGCGTTTGATTGCAGCAGGACAGATCGAACCGGTCTCTTCCCCGTATATCCACTTCATGGTCGCCAATATCCCTCAGGAAGTCTGCCTTGATTCGCTGAAATATGCGCTTGATATCTGGGAGAAATACACAGGTGTCCGTCCGGAAACAGGCTGGAACCCGGAGTGCAGTTGGGCGTCATACATTCCTGATTTGTACAAGGAAGCCGGATTCAAGTCGCTCGTGATGGATGCCGATTCGTTCATGCTGTCGTTTGATGAGATCCGCAAGGCAACGGGGCTGACTTATGATGTGCAGGGGCACAGCAATAAAAACCATCTCTTTAAAATTGAAGACTATATTGCTGACAAACCGGATTACCTGAAATATATTACAAATCCATCGTGTGCGGAAAACGGTTTGCAGATGATTTTCCGCAGCGACTGCATGGCAAACCCGATGCTTTGGTATCTGATGGGAGCAACTGAAGGCCTGAGAGAAAAGCCTGTGTCGATCGACGAAATCCAGACCATGCTGGCAAAGTGGAAAGATCGTATCGCACAGAGCGGTTCATTTATCATGCCGTACGCGGAAGACGCTGAATACATCGGAACTTCGGCATATTTTTATGTCAAACAGTTTAATCAGGCGCGCTTCTTTGAACCTGAGCCGGAGAGCGTTACCCGCTTTGAGCAGCTTCTGAAAACTGCAGTCGAACAGGGATATGAACTGACCACACCGAAAGATATTTTCAGCAACACAAACGTGCTGGAGAACCCACATGTCATGAATATCGAAAACGGCGTCGCTTGGCATGGTGGCACTGCAAAAGCCTGGGCAAATACGGAATACTCGAAGATCATGGATCCGGTATGCGTCATGATTCTTGAAGGCATCAAAGCTGTAGCAAAAGCCTGCGGCCAGAGCATGGATAACCTGAAGGGAGATCTTGATATCGCCATGAAAGCATTGACCAGTGCATATGTATCTGACTCACGCTGGCCACCTCTACCGACGTCACCCGGAAGATTCAACGTCCGCGAATCGCTGGATGATATGTATACTGCCAATGAAGCACTCAAGCGTGCAATGGAAGCAAATGACATTGCAGGGAAGAAAAGCCTGTATTCACCGCAGCTGATGCAGACGCAAATTAAAATGATTGATGAACAGTTGATGGCGAATAAATATTTCGGCGAATAAAAAGAATGAGGGTGGCTGAAAAATGAGTGCACAAATCACCGGTATCATGGTTCAGGTCGATGGTAAATGGTTAACTCCGGCCGAGACGAATAATGTGCTTACAATGGAGCAGCTGGATACGGATGTCCCTGCGTATCGTGGTATTTTTCGCAATCAGACAGAAAAATCAATTCGTCTTGGAGGATTCCGGTTCAACCTGTCGGCTATGGAAAATATTCCGGGCAAAAGAATCCGGCTGTATAAAGAAGGCTGGACAATGACGTCTGCCGCTGCATCTGTACGATATGGTGAGTGCGATTTTGAAGCAGATCCGGGATACTTGCGCTATGCCGTTTCTACCCCAGAAGAATACACAAGTAATACCCCCAATAAGTTTTCAGCCGAATATGTGGTTGTCCTGAATGACACGGAAACGAATCGTTCAATCCTTGCTGGATTTATCAGTTCTGCAAACCAGTTCGGGCGGTTTTCAATCGAGCTTTCGGAATCGGGAATTAAAGAGCTGTATGCAATCTCCTCCACTGACTGCATTGTCATGAATCCCGGAGATACCATTCAATCGGAAGAACTCGTATTTCTTGAAGGTGACGACGGATATTCATTGCTGGAGCAGTATGCAGATCTCTGGGGCAAGCGGATGAATGCATTGTCATGGCCGCATATCCCGACAGGCTGGTGCAGTTGGTATTATTATTTCGACAAAGTAACCCAAGCGGATGTCATCGAGAATGCATCATATCTACAGGCGCATAAAGATGAATTTCCGGTGGAGTATATTCAGATTGATGACGGATATCAATCGGCTCTTGGGGACTGGCTGATTCCGAATCAGAAATTTCCGGATGGACTAAACTATCTGGCCGAAAGCATAAAAGAACGTGGTTTTAAACCAGGTATCTGGCTTGCTCCATTCATGGTGGAAGAGCGTTCGGTGCTCTATCACGAACATCCGGATTGGATGGTGCGTAATGAAAATGGCGAAGTTGTTTGGGTAACGAATTGGCGGGGATGCCGTGTCGCGTCACTTGACGGAACGCATCCGAAAGCACAAGAATATCTTGAACATGTTTTTTCGTCCCTGTGCAAGCTTGGATTTGATTATGTGAAAATTGACTTTCTTGTGTATGGCTGTTGCGGTAAAGGCGGGTACTACCATGATCCATCGGCAACACGCGCTCAGGCACTGCGCCGCGGAGTCGAAGCGATCCGCAGAGGGATGGGTGATAAGTTTATCCTTGGCTGCACAACACCGCTTGGCCCAGTTGTCGGATTAGTCAATGGCGAAAGAATCGGAACTGATATTACACCCTATTGGGAGCCGGATCGTAAGATCTATTCGGAAGCCCCAACCGTTTATAATGTCTGCCGAAATATAATCAACCGTTCCTACATGAATGGCCGTCTGTGGCTGTCCGATCCTGATGTGCATATTGCACGGGATGACAATAATAAGCTGACAATGGATGAAGTGACGCTCTGGACAAATGCCTTGAAACTTGTCGGAGGCATGTTGCTGTTTTCAGATCGATTTGAATCACTTTCTCCAGAACGCGCGGAATTATCAAAAGACCTGCTAGGGTCTCATGGACAAAAATCATCGAGGCCAATTGACATGTTCGAGTGTGATTTTCCCGAGATTTGGCAAAGCGAGATAGGAGATTTAACACTTATTGGTGTTTTTAATTTTTCTGAGACTAGCAAGGATTTTTCAAAATCATTAAAAGAAAAATATCCGAAACAATTTACACAAAGTGATAATATTATCGTTCAGCCTCATTCATGCCAGGTATTCGTACAAAAATAATGATAAATTTGTCCTAAAAATATATGATTCTTTCACGTCAAGCGAATTGATGTTTTTAGAAACGGCCTGCTTGATAGTTGACTAGTGCTCTCACTCTATTCTTCTATCAAGCAGGAATTCTCGTGCCTTCATTGCATCGCCAAATCACTTTTACCCACGCACACACGAACAGAAATTCCGATGAAAAATATTCTTATTGGGCGGCGGCGCACTCTTCAATCCGGTCATATGCTTTCGACTCAGTTTATTGACCGTACTCGGACTCCCCACAGTGCCTTGATAATATCCTTCATACATCGTACACCGACTCAAACCTGATACACCTCAACCAGTGCTCCTTCGACACTACATTCACGTGTACGGCAATTGCAAACGTAAACTGACTTGCGGGATGTACTGAGGTCGCATTATACTGGTGCGATTAGTAGATAGCGCTGCCCAAGAAAAGAGTTGACATGCTCTGACGGATTATGGATATTTACGGTTTGAGCAGTGTACCTGACTACTTTTTCCTAGGGCATGATCGTCCTAACTGTGCGTTGGCGGAATCACGGATCGTATGGATACACTCATATCAATCGTGGCTGGATGCTACAATGAGGGGAATAATATTCTGCCTTTATTTCAGCGCATCTGCATTGCTTTCGATAATCTTCCCGGCTATACGTTTGAGTTGATCCTTGCTGATAACGCTTCTCAGGATGACACGCGCAAGGTTATTCGCGAAATTGCCGCGAAAGACACACGAATGAAAGCGGTTTTTAACGCGCGGAACGTCGGACCTGAACGATCAACAATTAATGCCATACAGCATGTCAAGGGAAATGCGGCCATTATCATGGCATCGGATTTACAGGATCCGCCTGAGCTAATTCCCTTATTGGTTCGAGAGTGGGAAGCTGGCGCGAAAGTAGTTGTCACGCAGTATTTAGGTAATCAAGAGTCATGGCTGCGGAAATATTTGCGAAAAGCCTATTATTGGCTGATGAGTCAGATCTCTCAAACAGCGGGTACGATTCAGCATTTCAGCGGATTCGCCCTCTATGGGACTGAATTTTTGAACGCTCTCAGCAAATTCCAGCTTGTGAACCCATACCTTCGTGGCCTTGTCGAGGAAATTGGTCTACCTTATAAGACTGTTAATTATCAAAAGGAGCAACGAATTCATGGTGCAACCAGCTACTCCTTGCTTCGCTATTACGATGCAGCAATGGTTGCGATGGTCAATCACTCCAAAGCGCCACTTCGCTTTGCGACATTTCTGGGGTTCTCTATTGCTGTGATGAGTTTGATTGTGGGCTTCGGATATCTGGTCGCCAAGCTTCTTTTTTGGAACTATTTCACAGTCGGCATTGCTCCGTTGATAATTGTCCTTTTCTTTTGTATGGCGGTGCAGCTCTCGTTTTTCGGAATCATGTGTGAATATGTGGGCGCGATTTATGATCAGACCCGTAACTATCCACTCGTTATTGAAGAGGAAACCGTCAATATATGAACTCACGACTTCGTCTGCTACTCGTGATGCCTCGCCGTTGTGCTGGCTTTGACAAGAGTTATATCTTTGGTTTAGGCATCCCAAGTATAAGCTCGCCGCTCAAACTGATTGGCTTCGATGTCATCACGCTCAATCTGAACCACTATGAAGAGCCTGTTGAGTCAGTGATCGCGGATCATATTCGTCTGCACGACATTAATGTAATTGCATCCGGTGGTAATTCTGCTGATTATTCAATCCTGCGCGACATCTTTGATTCCGCGAAAGCGGCGAAACCATCAATCACAACAATTGCAGGTGGCGGCATTATCAGCGCGGAGCCAGAGGTCGCACTGACCGCGCTCGAAAACGTGGACTTCGGCGTGATTGGTGAGGGCGAAGTGACCATCTGCGAACTTGTTCTATACCTGGAAGATAAATTATGTGGCCATCGCAGATCCCTCGAATATACGCCCGAACTTGCCTCCCGCGTGACCGGTGGAGAGAAAATTTCTGAATTTCATAAATTACTTAGTCATCACGATACTCTTGATGACATACAAAGTATCGTATTTAAGAGGGACGGCAACTACGTACAAACGGCCACCCGGCCTGAAATCAAGGATCTTGGTGTTCTGCCCTGGATTGATTACGAAGGGTTTGAAATCCGGGTTAACCTAGATGGACCGACGACGAATTATTTCGGTAATTCATCTAAACGCACGATCTATACAGCTTCCGGTCGTTCGTGCCCTTATCAGTGTACTTTCTGTTTTCACACAAATGCAAATAAATACCGGCAGCGAAATCTGGACGATTTTTTACAGGAGATCGAGTATCTCGTTAATACATACGATATTGATAGCCTGAGTATTGTTGATGATCTGTTTGCTTTTAAGGCAGACCGCTTACGCAAATTCTGCGACTACATGAAAAAATACAATAATAGAATTCGAGTTTTCATTTCACTCAGG
>QKHZ01000039.1 GCA_003249795.1 bacterium
GATTTCCGTATTTTTTGTATTATTCGTCGTGTTACTGCCTACGTGCAGTGATGTCCATTCTGAATCTGTATAATCAGTTCCCGGTGAGGTTGAATTTGTCCCGTACAACGTCCACGACTTCGGCGCGCTCACATAACTAGCGCCGCTTCCAGCAGTACGCATTGAGTAACTGCTAAGAGTTAGCGCACTAGCAAAGGTATACTCCAGCCAATGCGGCGAAGACTCACTGGGAAATCCGCTAGCTTGCCACCAATTTGTATTATCCCCGTCAAAGCAGTGCCAAGCTGCTCCGGTTGTGGTGCTGTACTGGCTACTTGCTGATACTACGCCGCTCGGGGCTGTTGCTGATGTCATCGTTGGGAATACATTGTCAGATGACGGTTCTGTCGGAGAAACGATCCCATCTGAAACCGTCGCATTTGTCAGCGTCGAAAGATAAGTCGAGTCAGAAAACTGGTCGGCCATGCCTGCGCCGAGATCCGTGTATCCGGTCAGCGTTTCGACAGTCGCTTTCAGCGCCGCTGTCAGTGACACATCAAATATACTCGTGCTGGAATCTGCCGCATTGCTCAGAACCAAATTGCTAACAGTCGTCATCAGCTGTTTCCTCCAACAATGTATGATGAGTCAAATGCCGTCAATTTGATTTTGCCCAACTCGCCTGAACCAATCGCAAATGACGTGTCGGTCGTTCCGTCCGTCAGCCAGAATGAGCGGGTTCCATCGTAGTTGACGGTATGCCCTGACGATTTCGGCAGTAAGGTCAACCACTCTCCGTCAGCAAGCGTTGGCATGGTTAATGTAAGATCCGTTCCGTCGATAATATTCAGCGTGTTTTTCACCAGTGTTCCGCTCTCTGTTATCGTCGTGATCGCTTCAACCAAGGGCATCTTGTCAGCCAAGTCTGTGGTGTCGGCTTTTGCGTCGAGCGTGTCCTGAAGATCTGTGATTTCACTGATTGCGTGCGTATGCGAAGCGGCCGCAAAGTCATCGGCGCTGCTGCCGCTGTCGGCCATCGCAGATCCTGTTGTATCGCTGAACGTGACAAAGTTACCGGCGACGCTGCTGCTTGGGACGGTGATATTACTGCTGCTTGCATCGCTTCCGCTTTCGCTGCTGCCGGACAAAGACACCGCCTGTGCGATCTCCTCGCTCAAGACTTCGAGCGCCGCCTGCACGGTGGATACGCCGAAGCCGGTGACGGTGTCGTCGATGGCGATACTTTGCGCCTCAAGACTGCGGACGAGCTGGCTGGTATTTTCGCCGCCGATCAGAGAGCCTGCGCCTGTGCGGATTAGACAGCCTGCGATGACTTCTCCTGTGCCGTTTAACGTCAGGGCAACCGAAGTGTCGTTGTCAAACACACAACCATGCAGTCCGCCACTTGCCGTATTGTTCCAAGTCATCGTCTGCAATGCGCACTCGCAAAGTTTAAGCGATCCGCCGTCAGCCTGAACTGGCCCGCTAAGCGTGCAGGAAATGATTTCCGTTTCGCCGTCGCTGACAAGAAGGCTTTCGCCAGATCCGTCTGCAGTAAACCGGCAGCGGGTTGCGCTGAACGTTGCGCCGCTTGCGGTGACTTCTGTTGTCGCACCGGCGCCGTCACCGGTAAAGCTGCAGTTATCGACGATGATCGTCGCCGCTGTTTCTACAGACAGTGCCGGAACCGTGCCGTCACTGATGACATCAATATTGCCGATTCGGGTTACGCCGCCGTCAGTCGCCGTTGTTTTGATATTCCCGTTAATCGTGACGCCGCCTTCCGCGTGTAAAAGAATGCCGGCGGGAAGTGTCACGGTTTCTTCATAGGTTCCGGGGGTGATCCAGACAACAACCGGCGATTCGCTATCAGCGCCATCAGTGACCGCCTGATCGATTGCCGATTGAATGTCGGAATACGTGGCGTCTTCGCCGACAGCATAGGGAGTAGGCAGAAGGCTATCGAGATATCCGGTCAGCCCATCTGTCCGCCAGCTGAGATTGACCCCGGCAGTCAGGGTATAATCACTCATAAGCTCATCCTTTATTCATATTGTTTGAGATGGTGGCGCAGGTTCAGGACGCGCTGCTGGAATCCAGAGCCAGATCAGCGATCAGTACCGTCTCGCGCGGGCCTTCTGCACGGACAACGCCGGTGATGCGCCAGTAAAGGTCATCGCACAGAAGCCGCACGGCAATACGGTCAGGATTGCCGACCGCCGCGCTTGCGAGAAGATACCCGACTGCGGAGCGCGCCGCAGCGATTCCGGATGATCCGTTTTGCGGCGACGGATTCTGACGGGTAATGCGGCAAGGAACGTTTTCCTGAATCGTAATCCACTGCTCAATCACTTCCCCGCTGGAGGCATATGACAGATCCGCCTGCTGCAACGTCCCGCGCTGATTCAACATCGAATTCAAACTCATCGCTCAATCCTTTTTTATTTGCCGCCAACGCGTTTTAATTTTCTGCAGTGTGTTTTTGCTTGCCGCAGCGCGGTAGCGAATCCTTCTTGTCAACCGGCGTGTCGTTGCCACGCCTGCCGTTTATCCTGTGTTGATTTTAAATGGCACTCTTTGCGGCGAATCAATGCGCGCGTGACAAGTTCAACTTCAATGCGATTAATGTCCGCGGCGACCCGCCGCCTAGAGGGGGATTTCGCGGAAGCGGGACAGAAGCGTACGTGCTTGCGATGGCCAGTCTGCTGTGTCGTAACTGACGGTGTAGGCGCCGATAGATTCAGACTGCAACGCATCAGCGCCTTGACGCGCACGAGTCCAGACCGATGCGACGATCAACTGTACCGCTTGCGAAAGGGAAGCCGGAACGGTCAGATAACCTGCTTCGTATGTCACGCGGACATTGCGCAGACCGGGATTGAACACGCCGCACGCCAAACGAATCAGACCTTCTTCAGGATAGGTGACAAAACGGTCGGACGACAGGCGGGTGGCGGATTCGTACGCGCGGTTCATGTCGTCGTACAGGTCGATGATGCGGATAATCGGGCGGACTTTCAGCAGAAGCGATTCCATGCCTTTGCCGTCGTAATATTCTGTCCGGACCTTCCGGCCGAATTCGCGTCCGCAATATTGTTCAACCGCTTCGCTTGCAGCGGCGATAAGCGTATTCAGAAAAGCGTCGTGTGTGGCATCGTCGACCTGCAGATAGCGTTTGCATTCGGCAAGCGTCGTCAGTTGTACCGAGGCAGCCATCGCGATTTCCTTTCTTGAAAAGAATCAGAACATTTTTCAGGTACGGTTTAATCGAAAAAACGCAGCGGAAAAACGGCAGCAGGAGAGGAGGATCTGCCAATCAAAAACTCTTCGGTGAGAAAAAGTTTCCGTGGCCAACCTCTCCTGCTGCCTATGAGGGGGGCGTTACTTTTTACAGCGCATCAGACAAACAGACTCACGCGTCAGCGTCAGCGACGTCACTTGCCTTGACGAAGGCATCGGTCAGGCCGACCTTGCCGTCGATGCGTTCGAAAACCTTGATGAAGATCTGGTGGTTGACGAATGCGTCGCCGCCGGTGGTGGTGCTTTCTATACCCATCTCTTCACGGTCAAACAGCAGGTAGAACGACAGGTCGCCGAAGTAGATTTCGCTGTCGTCCAGATCGTCCTGTTGACTGACAGGGTAACCGAGGATGCGGCTGACAGGAACGTCGCCGATCATTTCGCGGCGGAACAGCGGTTCCCCGTTGTCGGCAAGAAGCGAGAAGATGCGGCGCAGGTTTGTCCCGTTCATGATCCAGCGCGCGTGGCGGCGGTATTTGCGTTTGAGGTTTTGCTCCATCTCGACGAGCTTTGAGAAGGTCGGTACGCCGAAGCTGCTGAGGGTGGTGATGCCGCTGGTGTTGGCCAGGCCTGTCGGCTGGGTGCTGCCGTCGCCGATGGCGATCATCTTGTCGCGCTCGCGTGCGATTGCTTCGCGGAAGAGCTGGCTGATGAACTCCATGATTGAGGGCGTGGCGTCTGCGGCAAGTTCGCGGCTGATCTTGGTGATCGCGTCCGCACGTTTGAGCGCCCACGCAACGGTGCCGAGTACCGGGTCGCTTTCGGTGAAGGAGGTGTTCTCACCCGAGGCGCTGGTCCAGGTCACGGAGATGTCGGTGGCGAGGCTCGGGATGTTGCCGCTGTCGGTGTGAACCGGAACGACGCGCACGTATGGCGCAAGCTCCGACTCTTCCGGCAGCCGCATGACGATCTCTTCACGGAAACCTGCAGGGACAAGATAGCCGCCCGCGCTGGAGGTTCCTTCTGACAACGCCTTGACCGCCATGCGGTCGCCGTCGAGGATCGCTTTCAGAAACGAAACCTTGGCGTTGTTTGCGCCGCTTACGCTGTTACCGAACAGGATCTGTTTGCGTGAGACCGGTTCATTCGGTTTCATCGCAGCAAGTGCGGCCTTCGTTTTGGTTTCAATCACCGGCTGAAACCGCTGTGCCAGTGTTTGCATCAATGTGTCAAACTGCTTCTCATTCATTTCCATTGCCTGTGTCATGGATACTCCTTTTTACGGATTTCTTTTGGGAAACTTTTGTGCACAATAGTTTCCCATACCCTTCAAAAAACTCTCACAATCGCGTCGTTGCCTTTTACACTTCCGTCCGGCGTGTCGTTGCCACGCCTTTGCTATTTACCATGTAGATTTCAGATTCGCTTTGCGCTTAATGGGTGCAGCATGCTGCCAGTTTGCTGACGGTTTGTGCGATCTGCTTGCTGATGATGTCGTCAGCCATCTGCACAAGCTCGTCGATTGTGACAGTGCGGGTTGGGGAAACAGATTTTTTGCGCGTGAATGTTGCCGTGTCGGACGCGGCACGAAGGACATGGCGCAACCCGCGATGGCGGACAAACGGCAAGTGTTTCGTCAAGGCTTCCGGATTTGCCGGTACGGGAACGGCGGAGATTTCGACAACCTCGGCGCTGAAGACATGCACACCGCCGCCGTCAAGAGGTAGCGTTTCGCGTGCGATAAATCCGATCGACCAGGCGCTTAGAAATCCTTCTGCATAGAGCGAGAACACTTCCTGCGCAAATGGTGTCGCGGCGAATTCAACGACCGCGCTGACGTCGGTGTCCTGCACAGACACTGACCGTACGCGGGCAATGGGGGGACGTTCCTGATCATGCGCCCACAGTACAACGGGGTTTTTCAGAAAGCCGGAAAAGTCGAGTCCTTCCGGATCAACGATATCACCCTGCCGGTCCTGCGTGCTGGTGGTGAAGATCACTTCCAGCGTATTCGTTGCCGTGTCAATACTGACCGGTGACTGGACGGTTTCATACCGCTGCACCGGTTCGTGCTCATTGTCGAGTTCGCTTTCGATTTCATCCATGGGGGGTTCCTTTCTCCTCGAAGGCATGGTTATTGGATTGCGGGAGCATGGGACAACTGCGTGTATGCCTACCCGCACCGTGATGTCGGTTGGTTGATGGTGTTTTGTATGTGTCAGTTTTTATTTGTCGTCTGCTATTGCGGTGCGGGAAATTTTTAGCACCTGTTTTCTCATACGGTTTTTGTTACCGGTTGCATACCTGCAGGATTTTTTGGTAATGCAAATCCGAGCCGGACGCGTTCTTCCTGCGGTGTCGTGACTTTGTTACTGATTCGTGCAATCATATCGGCGCGGTCTTCGGCGCGGACGTTGGGTACGGGGCTGTCGAACTTCGCAACGATCTGATCGTCGAATGTCGTGCACAAGTCCTGCGTCAGTTGCGCTTCGATCAGCCGCAGTTTCGGCAGGATCGTGTTTTCGGCAAACGTGTAGAGCATTGCTTCTGCTGACGCGCGGTTGACGTCTTCGCTGATTCCCGCGACCGCTGCCGGAACGCCGAACACCGCCAGAATTTCGTCGCGGGTAATGCGCGAGCTTTCCAGAAAATCCATTTCGCGGGGGCTGTAGGTGAACGGCTTGATCTTCAGACCCTGTTCGAGAATCAGTGTGCGCCCTGCACGGTTTGGCCCGGAGAATCCCTCTTTGAACATCGTCTCCAGACGCTTACGGACTTCCGGAGAAAGTGCTTCATCGGTTTGGATCGCCATGCCGGGAAACGCCCCGTTTTCAAAGCTGCGGCGTTCGGCCTCTTTCATTGCCATGTGCGCGTCGACACTTTCAGCCGCCGCCTGCAGCGGAGACGAACCATAATAGGGCGAGACCGGATTCGGATATTTCAGATGGATGATCTCGTCTTTGGAAAAGACCTCTTCGACCCCGCCCATCCGGAACAGATAACCGCGGATGAATTCGTGCTCGTCAGGAATCACGCGCATGTGCGGACTCGGCAGCAGCCACAACTCGCAGATCTGTCCGAAGGCGTTGCGCGGCGCGTACCAGTACGCGTTACCGGTCAGCTCCAGAAACATCATCGTGTTCATCCAGAGTCCGACGGAAGTTTCAAACGGATTGACTTCGCGCATCAAACGTCGCAAGGGATGCGAAGGGCCGATCTCCTCGCGGGTTTCTTCATTCACAAACCGAAGCGTCGCACCCGCCACGCGCGAGGCAATCGCACGCACGGCGACATACACCCAGTGCCTGCAATGGTTCACCTGCGCATGCGGATCGTCCCGCCACGGCGCGCCAAACGATCCGGTTCCTGGTGAGAAGGCCCGGAAGACTGTCTCGATCTCGGGATTCCGTACCGCTTTCTTCCCAAAGAAATTCCGCAAACGCTCCGCTATCATTGTCACCCTTTCTTTTACCGAGTACCGGTTTTGTATGTCGCTAATGCGATGCGTTGGTCCACTTTTTTGCTTGTCGCAGCGCGGTAACGAAATCGTTTTATTTTCAACCGGCGTGTCGTTGACACCCTTGCCGTTTTATTCCTCGTTGATATCATTTCCGCATGGCGTAATATGGGTACAGCGGCACGCTGCTGCTATATGATCATGAGTGGAGGATCGTTTCGTGTTTTCGTAAGTGCCTGTTTGTTTGCGTAGGTTAATGCAAGCGCGTCGGCATGATTGGGCGATCCGGAAATCATCGCACGCAACTTTGTCTTCTCACTGATCCGGATCGCACCCGTCGATGCGATTTCATATGTGATCGATGTCAGTTCCTTGCGCAAGGTTTCGTGCGCCTGATCAATCACAAGACGCCTCTCACAATTCGGATTCAGAACCTCACGCAACCGCCAGAACATCTCGGCACGTTTGTTGATGTAATGAGCCGGATCGTCCGCACGCGACGCGGCGACAATGGCACTTACCTGATAGCCCTGTTCTTTCAGCCGGTCTGTGACCCCCGCGCCAAGTCCCGTGTCGTCGATAGCAATGTCAGTGGGACTGATGCCGTATTCATTCATGAGTTGAACGACCCGTCCGCAGGTCTGCATCGTATCCCATCCGTTCTGCTCTTCATCGTGAAGGATGCGCGTGTCGTCGCGGATCAGAAAGACGGTTGCGTCTTCTCCGTGTCGCGCGACGTCCACGCCCATCCGGATTATTTTTGCCCGCTCTTTTTGCGGTGGCATAGCTGTTTCGTTTTCGTTGGTATTTTTTAATTCCTGTGCGGGCTGTTGCGTATCCAGTAGCCACCCACGCGGCACAAGGAAGCTGCCCTCTTCATCGGGAAACTCGCCAAGCACCCGCGTGCGCCACAGGACGGAATTTTCGCCCCAGTCGGTTTTGCGGTCTTCAATCCAGCGGCGTCCGACAAGCTTCGGGTACAACCCTTCATGGTCGAGATTCGGCGAATCAAAACACGAGATCCGTATCCGCGCCCAACCTGATCCTTCGTCAAAGCATTCGTAAAAACGTCCAGCCGCCGAAGTCGGATTGCCGATGGCAAGTATTTTTCCGATGCGGCCGGTCAGTAACGTTTCAGCCGCCTCCCAGATTTCGGGACGCACTCCCGGCGCTTCATCAAGGATCACCAACAAGTGTTCGCTGTGGTAGCCCTGAAAGCGGTCGGCTGTGTCAGTAGACAGCCCTACGGCAAATGCGTTGTCGCCGAGAAATAGCCGCTCGGATAACATTACCCCGCCAAGCGGAAAGAGCGCGTTATCGTAAAGCGTGCGGATCTCTTTCCATAAAATATTCCTGACCTGATTCCACGTTGGCGCAGTAGTCACGACCTTCGACGCGTAGAATGAAAATAAAAACCAGAGCACTGCGCACGAGGCGATAAAACTTTTTCCGGTACCATGTCCGCTGCGGACGGCAACGCGATCGTGGTCACGCAGCGCCTGCAGGACTTCAATCTGCTTCTGCCACGGACTCACCCCCAGAACCGATCTGCAAAACAGAGCCGGATCGCGCTGCAGTATTGCTTGAATTTCCGTCATTCTGCTGCGCCTCGCTTTTCTGTTTCTGTGCCAAAGCGGAAGCTTCCGCATTTTCCTTTTGTTCAAGTTTAATGATCTCTAATAAGGTCTGAGGGACTTTGGGCTTTTCTTTTTCACGATCTTCATGCAGGCCAAGCAACCGGTCGCGGGCATTGTATGCCTGCAGGGCAATGTGCAGCTTTCCCTGCCTGACAGAATCGGCTGCAAGCTGCTCCAGCTGCGCAACAGAGAGATTGCGCTTGTCTTCGTTCGAGCGAAGCACCATCCTTTCGCGCAGGAATCCGTATGCGGCGACGATTGCATTTTCCGCTTCCGCAGGGCTTAGCGCATAGTCCTGCATCAATGTACGGATTACGTCATACTCAGCACTACCGAACCGAAGAAGTTCATACGCACGACGGGCAGCGGTGCCGGTTTTTGCTCCGTCAGTAATAATCACCTTTCCCCTTTTTGCTTGCTGCTTTTTTGTATGCCGCAGCGCGATCGTGGAATCGCTATAATAATATTAACGTCTCGTTCTTTTTGGCTCGCTTTTATGACGTTGCCAATATCCCATGTTCGCGGTGAATCAATGCCTGCATGACAAAATACGTTTCATTCGCGTTAATGGGTGCAGCAGCATGCTGCCAGTGTTAGGCGGCGTGGCCTACGGCGGTTGCTTTTGATGTCATGGGTTTTGCTGCAGGTTTATTGACAGTCGCTGCCGGTAATACGAGTTCTTTCATCGCCGCTTGCCGTTGGCGGGCGACAACAAGATGGATCGGCTCGTTACGCTGGCAATAGGTATCGATCAGGTAGTCGGCTACATCGAAGACATCGCGGTCGGAAAAATCGACCGACTCCTCCGGCAGGTTCAGCGACTTGCGCCAGCGCAGGTATGCGATGTCCCGTCCGCGTCCGCGCGCCAGCCGTTTATTTTGCCTGACCAGACGGTAGGGTGAATTTCTTCGAGCAGCCTGATTTTTCGCCTCACACTCGTCAGAACCAATTTGGCTATTTGATGTATTCAAATTATTTTTAAAAAATACATTTACTTTTTTGTTTTCATATCTTGACATGATGCACCCCTCTATATAACATAATTTATTGTAGATAGAAAAAGTTTATACAGTCTATCGTGTAACAAAGGTTAAAAAAAGAGGTTGTTATTCCGTTGTTTTTCGCTGAATATCATGTTTTTATGTTTATTACAGTGATCAACGATGACTTATTTATAAACTTAAACGATTTTGTGTCAATATAGATTTTACTGAAAATATGTAGAAATCCTGTAACATGTTTTCGTGAAATACAATTAAAAAGGATAGATTATGTCGCAAAATCCTGATGGAATTGGAAAACGCATCAAGGAGTTTCGATCATCCTGCTCTGTAGCCAATACCCAGCAGGAGTTTGCGGAAAAGTTGGCGATTGACCAGCAACGGCTCTCGGGATATGAGAACGGCACGCGCGTGCCGCATCATGTGATTGCGAGAATTGTCGAGCTGGGAGCAAACCCGTATTGGCTGCTGTTCGGGCAGGGGTTGATGCGCGGGGGCGCGGGGTTTGACGAGTCTGTCCGTGCGCGTGAGCTGGTAGCGATGTGTCCGCAGCAGCTGCCGGAAAATATGAAATCTCTTACCGATTTCGTGGTACTGCCGCTGTATGCGGATGAAGTCGCAGCCGGTACGCCGAAGGAAATGCGCGACACGGAAATCGAAGGCCCCGCGGTTCTGCACCGCGCGTGGTGCCCGCACCCCGAGCAAACCGATTACGTCCGCGTCAGCACAACCGGTACAAGCATGGAGCCGACGATCCCCGCAGGCAGTATTGTCACCATCGACCGCGCGGTTAGCGATCCTGAAAGGCTGGTCGGCAAGGTCGTCGCGATTGGTTTGCGTGAGGGCGGCGTTACGCTCAAACGCCTGCGCAAGACCGCGCGCGGCACTTACATCGGCATGCCTGACAATCCGTCTTTACAGAACGAACCGGTCGCCATTGGAGAGGACGACCGCATCATCGGGCTGGTGCAGACCGTCCACGCCCGCATCGGCTGAAATTTTAATCGTCCTGCACCCTCAGCTGCCGCAATCTCTCAGTAATGGCTTGACCCCTCAATCTGTCGGGATATAGTAATCAAAGTTTGATTGTATACAGAGTACAATCATATTTGACAAGCAGCGGGTCGCCGCAGAAATTAATGCGATTTCATTACCGCGATGCGGCAAACATAAAAGGAAAAAACATGCGTATTCTGAGTTGTCTTTTTTCGTTGGTTCTGTTGGGTGGATTGTTTTCGAGTGCTTCGGCTGCGGACGAAACCGTTGCAAAGAAAAAAATCGTCCGCGTACTGGCAGTCGGTAACAGCTTCGCGCTCAATACTTGCCGCTTCATCAACGATTTAAATAAAGATGACAGCGAACATGAAGTGCAGGCGGTCGTCGCCTACATCGGCGGCTGCTCGTTTCAGACGCATATCAAACTGGCCGAACTTCATGAAGCCAACCCCGATGACCCGAAAGGAAAACCCTATCCGAACAAGACAGGCAAAGGCGATCCAAAAGCGAAACTCAGCCTGAAGGAACTGCTGCTCGACGGGCCGTGGGACATCATCACCATCCAGCAAGCCAGTTGGCTCAGCCCGAAAATCGAAACGTACCATCCGTACGCGAAGCAGCTGTACGACTACATCAAGAAATATGCGCCAAAGCCCGAGATCGTCGTGCACCAGACATGGGCGTACCGCGTTGACGATCCGGTCTTCAAAGACGGCTTCACGCAGGAAGATATGTACAACAAGCTGACGAAAAACTATCGCGATATCGCAGCGGAACTCGGAAACCTGCGCATCATTAACGTCGGCGACGGATTTTATAACGCGCGCCACGACGAAGAATGGGGCGGATACAAACCGGTCGAAAATCTTGACCTGAGCAGCTTCACAAAGCCGAACCTGCCTGACCAGAGCCTCTCGCTCAACGTTGGTTATCAATGGAAAAAACAGAAAGACGGCACAGAGAAGATCTCAATGGACGGCCACCACGCGTGCTTCCGAGGCGAGTATCTTGGTGGTCTTATCTGGTATGAATTCCTGACCGGCAAAAACGCGGAGACGTTCACATTCACCCCGAAAGGAATGACTGAGGAAGAGGGCAAAATCCTGCGCCGGATCGCGCACCAGACCGTCGTACAGGAAGCCGCGCGGTTTGAAGCGTTAGACAGCACGATGGCGTCATCTGCAAAATAATCATCAAAATAAAGTATTGATAAAAATTCCAAAGCCTGCAGCGAGGCGGTAAACTTAATATAGGTTTGCTGCCCTCACCGCAGGCTTTTTTTGTTATGGCTTCGGACAAAGCCGTGACAGGAAAACAGAGAGAATACGGGCAGTCAGCGTGAGGGTGGTTGCAACGCGTTTTGTATTCACAAATTCGCATTCGCAAAGGGAAAGCCGTGGACGCATCTGAGAATCATCTACCGGAATCAGGGCACGGGGCGTTGGCCAAGCACCTCGGGCTGTGGGATGTGTTCTCGATTGCCGCGGGCGCGATGATCAGCAGCGGCCTGTTTGTCCTGCCGGGGATTGCGTTTGAGAAGGTCGGTCCTGCGATGATTCTCTGCTACGCGCTGGCGGGGATTCTCAATATCCCGACGATGCTGGCGCAGGCGGAACTCTCCACCGCGATGCCGAAAAGCGCGGGAAGTTACTTTGTCGTCGAACGAAGTCTCGGCGCATTCATGGGAACGATTGCAGGGCTGATCAACTGGTGCTCAATCGGGCTGAAGACAGCATTCGCACTGGTCGGTATTGGCACCCTTGGCCCGTATCTCTTCAGTGGATTTGGCGAATACGGCGAGTGGGCGGTCAAACTCACGGCGATTGTCGCGTGCATCTTTTTCACCTCGATCAATCTGGTCAGTGTCAAGCACGCAGGGCGATTGCAGGCGGTGCTGGTGGCGGGACTGATTGCGATCCTGCTGCTGTATATCGGCACAGGTGCTGAGCACCTGGAAGTGACGCGGTACTCGCCGTTTCTTGCGGGGAATTTCAAATCATTTCTGGCGGTGACGGGAATGGTGTTTATCTCGTACGGCGGGCTGACGAAGGTTGTCGATGTGTCTGAAGAGGTTGACAATCCGTCGCGCAATCTGCCGCTGGGAATGTTTTTATCCTTTGGGGTTGTGAACCTGCTGTATGTGGGCGTCGCGTTTGTGACTGTCGGGGTGCTCGACTCCGAAATGCTGCGCGGAAGCCTGAAACCCGTGACAGACGCCGCCGGTGTCAGTATGGGAAGTGCGGGGCTGGTGGCGGTCAGTATCGCCGCGTTTCTGGCGTATGCGACAACCGGTAACGCCGGCATCCTTTCCTCATCACGCTCCCCGATGGCGATGAGCCGCGACGGGTTGTTCCCGCAGATATTATCCAAAACAAGCAAAAAATACGGAACCCCGTTTGTGTCGATCCTGCTGACAAGCTCGATGATGATTCTCGTAATCGCGTTGTTGTCCTTGGAGGAACTGGTCAAGACCGCGTCGGCGATGCTGCTCATCTCGCTGGCGCTGATCAACGTGTCGGTGATTGTAATGCGAAAAAGCGGGATCGAAGGATACCGGCCGACATTCAAAATGCCGCTGTGCCCGTGGCTGCCGGTGGCAAGCACGGTGGTGTATGGGTTCCTCATCGCGGAGATGGGGCTCGTGCCGCTGCTGACAACGGCGCTGTTTATCGCCGCGGCCAGTATCTGGTACGTTGTTTATGTGCAGCAGAAAATCGACCGCGAGGCAGCGGTGGCGTATCTGGTCAAAACCATCCTCTCGCGCCATATCCAACGCAGCGGCCGGATCGGCCTTGAAGACGAGCTCGTGCAGATCAGTCTTGAGCGCGACGAGGTCGTAACCGACCGGTTCGACAAGCTGGTCAAAGACGCGCCGATTGTGGATATTAACGAGCCGGTTTCTGCAGAAGAACTGTTTTTGAAAATCGGCGAAGCGATGAGTGGGAAACTGCATCTGCCGCCGGAGCAGATCCAGCAGCTTCTGATTGAACGGGAAAAAGAATCGAGTACAATGATCCAGCCGGGACTGGCGATCCCGCACGTGGTTGTCGGGGGCACAGGCGTGTTTGAACTGGCTCTGGTGAGGTGTAAAAACGGCGCGACATTCTCGGAGCTGAACCCGCCGGTACACACGGCGTTTGTGCTGATGGGTTCGTCTGACGAGCGGACGTATCATCTTCGGGCACTGGTGGCCATTGCGCACGTGGTGCAGGAGACCGGTTTCAGCCGCCGGTGGATGGACGCCGCCAACGCCGAACAGTTACGCGACATCGTATTACTCTCCAACCGCATGCGCGGATAATGAATCAGGATGACCATGAATCAGAACTTATTGGAGGTGATGATGAAGAGACATTGCGCACTGGGATGGCTGTGTGGTTTTATGATGTGGACGGCAGGATTTGCTGCGGAAACACTGGATTACGCGATCGTCGATACGGGCCAGAATCTTATTTACAACGCAAATAAGTTGCCGAAGGAAAGCGAGATATGGTACGGACAAGATGCAGATTACGAAGGAAACCAGCCATCGTATCGCGATAACGGCGACGGCACGGTAACGGATCTGAATACAGGATTGATGTGGCAGGCTGACCCTGGTAAGAAAGTGACCTACGAAGAAGCGGTCAGCGGTGCGCGTTTGTGCAGCACAGGCGGTCATACTGACTGGCGGCTGCCGACAGTGAAAGAGCTGTATTCGCTGATTGATTTCAACGGGCTTGATCCTGATCCGCGTGCGGTTTCAGCCAACAAGCTGAAGCCGTTTATCAATACGAAGTTTTTCAAATTTCAATACGGCAAGCAAAGCGATGGCGACCGGATTATCGACTCGCAGTGGGCGACCTCGACGATTTCCGTCGGACGTGTCATGAACCAAATGCAGGCGATGTTCGGCGTCAACTTTGCTGATGGCCGCATCAAGGGATATCCGACCGGGCGCACTCCGCGCGGCGATATCAAAAAGTTTTATGTAATCTACGTGCGCGATAATCCGAACTATGGCAAAAATGATTTCATCGACAATGGTGACGGCACGGTGACAGACCGCGCAACAGGATTGATGTGGATGCAGGGGGACAGCGGCACGCTTAAAGCAGGAAAACAGAGCGATGGAAAAATGGACTGGGCCGATGCGCTGCAATGGGCCGAAGGGTTGTCATACGCAGGCTATGACGACTGGCGGTTGCCGAACGCCAAAGAACTGCAAAGCATTGTCGATTACACGCGCAGCCCGGACACGACAAACTCACCAGCGCTTGATCCGGTTTTCACGGCAACACCGATCATCAATGAAGGCGGGAAAACTGATTTCGGTTTCTACTGGACCAGCACAACCCATGCCGGTTTTTCAACGTGGGATAAAGCGGTCTACATTGCCTTTGGCCGTGCGCTGGGCTTTATGCAGTCGCCTAATGGCGGAAGCAAGACGCTGATGGATGTTCACGGCGCAGGCGCCCAGCGTAGTGACCCGAAGTCAGGCTCAGCGTCAACATACCCGACCGGACACGGCCCACAGGGGGATGTGATCCGGATCAATAATTTCGTACGCTGCGTCCGCGGCGGCGAGTGCCGCCTTGCGCAAACAAAGTTAGTGATCGGATATGAGCAATCGAAAGAACAGAAAACAGCAAAAAGTTCGGATTCGAAAAACGTGAGTGATGGAGCCAAGCGGTTTATCCAGCGGCTTGACCGTGACGGTGACGGCAAAGTCTCACGTCAGGAGTTTGACGGCCCGGCGAACCATTTCTCTGATTTTGATCGAAACGGGGATGGCTATATTACGGCTGATGAAGCCCCGTCGGGCCCGCCTCGTCTTTTTCCCAATCGGTAGAATCACTTGAGATGATTCAAGCGGCAAAATCGTGTTATTTGCACTGAAAATATCGATTCAATTTCGTGGCCGCTATTCCTATTGGTTTGATGAGTCTGACCAGATCAAACATGAGAGATGAAATATCGGTGCTCTAGGCATAATATATATAACCTTTGGTTGTGTAGATGGTTATGTGTAAGGTGTTGCATTTGTGGGAAACAAGAGATCGGTGCTGGATGGCTGGATTATCGGACGTAAACCGGCGGTTGATGCGGTTGGCGCAATGGTCAAAAACTGAAATGATCCTTGACATTCCGCAAGTCTCGGAGTTAAATTTGCCTTTTACCAAACCCTAATGTTTTGGAGGTGAGGGCAAGCCCTGACATTTGGCAGGCAAGTAGAGAGAGGGGTATTGGCAGACACGTGCCGTCCAATTGGAGGGCTGGTGGTTGCAATGCCGGTTTTGCCCGCCAAAAAGACGGGTTGACTCAGTTAAAGGAGAACGTTTTGGTTAGCTTTTCCCGTATGAAAAATTTCCTCGTGGCCAAGGGCCTGCAGAACATCGTTCCGCTGCTCTCCGACCACAAGCCGGAAACATTGCTCAAGATTATCGACAGCATGCGCACCTACGGCACCGACCGGATGCGTAAGAACCACCGTGGTACCGCTGAAGAACTCGACCGCCGGATCGAAGCGGCCAACTCCTTCTGGGATATGGCCAAGCGCAAGTTCCCGGTTCTGTCAGCAGAAACCCAGCGCAAACTGACGTACAATATCTATATGAATGCAATCAACATCGGCGACGAAAAACGCGATGAATACTTCAAGAAGCACGGCGAATACCCGCCCTTCTTCCTGACCATCAGCCCGTCGATGGCGTGCAACCTGCGCTGCTTCGGCTGCTACGCGTGGAAGTACCCGAAGGAAAAGAGCCTCAGCCTCGAAAAGACCTCCCAGATC
>QKHZ01000266.1 GCA_003249795.1 bacterium
ATCGGAATATCGTACTTGCGCGCGAACTCGAAGTCACGCTGATCGTGCGCGGGAACCGCCATCACTGCCCCCGTGCCGTAGCTCATCAACGCAAAGTTTGCAACCCACAACTGCGCCTCTTCGCCATTAACAGGATTCACAATATGAAAGCCGGTAAAGACGCCTTCCTTCTCGCGGTCGGCGAGGTCTTTTTCACTCGTTCCCTGCGCGCGCAGCTTTTTGACAACCGTCATCACGCGCTCTTCGTGCTTGGTGCCTTTGACCAGCTTCTCGATCATCGGGTGTTCCGGCGCAAGCGACAGGAACGTCACACCCCACAGGGTATCAGGACGCGTGGTGAAGATCGGCAGTTCGTCGCCGGTTTCCTTCACTTTAAAAACAACCTTGGCGCCTTCACTACGACCGATCCATTCCTCCTGCATCGCCAGCACCGCATCCGGCCATTTGCCGCGCAGTTTTTCGTGTCCGTCGAGCAGACGCTGTGCGTACTGGCTCATGCGGAAGAACCACTGCGACATGTCTTTCTGATACACCGCGGTGCCACAACGCTCGCAGACACCGTCCTTGACCTGTTCATTCGCGAGTACGGTATTGCACGAGTCGCACCAGTTCACCGGCGCGGTCTTCTTCACCGCCAGGCCTTTTTCATAAAACTTCAGAAACAGCCACTGCGTCCACTTGTAATAGTCCTCGTGGGAAGTCGCCACTTCGCGCGACCAGTCATACCCCCAGCCTGCGCGTTTCATCTGCTGGGTCATGCGGGCGATATTTTTCTCCGTGAATTCATGCGGATGTACGCCTGTACGGATCGCCGCATTTTCAGCCGGAAGGCCGAAGCTGTCCCACCCCATCGGCGAGAGCACGTTAAAGCCGCGCAGAAGTTTGTAGCGCACGACCACATCGCCGATCGTATAGTTAATGACGTGTCCCATATGCAGAACGCCCGACGGATACGGATACATCGTCAGGACATAACACTTTTCTTTCGACGGATCTTCGGTTGCCTTGAACAGGCCCATCTCATCCCACTTCGCCTGCCATTTGTTTTCGATTGCGGCGAAATCATACTCTTGCTCAGTCATTTGCATTTGCTCCACTTGCCCAACTTTTTTTTCGTACCACTCTATCTCTGATTATCACTTCGTCATATCGCATTTTGAACCGTCTTACGTTCCCGTCGCGCAATGATATTACGACAACTTGTCGACCAGAGCCGCGTCGCTATTGACAACAGTCTTGATCGCCGCCGTTGGAGTCAACTCGCGTTTGGGGTCACCTGCCAGATAAATCGTCTGCGTCGGGAACGCGAATTCTATTCCTTCTTCCTCAAACTTGCGCATCAGATCCAGATTGAACTTCTGGTTGAATGCCATAAAGTCCCAGTACTCCGGCGGAGTATACCAGTAAATCACCAGAATATTCAGACTGTCTGCATTCAGGTCGTTGAACACAACCCGGGGCGGCAAATCAGTACTCATCCCTTCGTGATTTTCAAGCAATCCCTTGATGATCTCTATAGCGCGTTCGATCTTTGCAACCGGCGTGTCATACGTAATCGTCACATTCAGCACGCGCTTCAGATAAGGGCGGCGACCGATATTCTGCACAACCGCGTCGCCTGCGCGTGAGTTCGGCACGGTAATCAGAACGCCGTCGAGTGTCCGCAGCCGCGTCGAGCGTAAACCAACCGATTCGACCACGCCGTCATTGCCATCAAGCACGATTCGCTCACCCATTGCAAACGGCCGGTCAAGAACAATGGTCACAAACCCGAAGATATTTTTCAACATATCCTGCGCGGCAAGAGCAAACGCCAGACCGCCGATCCCGAGCCCTGCCAGCAATGTCGAAATTGACTCATTGGTCACGCTCTGATAAAGATGCAACCCCGCAACAACGATAACCACCACCCGTAGCGCTTTGCGGATAATCGGCACCAGCATATCATCCAGTGTCGTTTCGGTCTTGCGCGCGTAACTCATCAGATAATATTCGGCAACATCCACAAACTGGTAGATAAACACAGCCAACGCAACACTAAGCAATGTCTGCGAGGCCCACACGGCAGATCCGGCATGCGCCTTCGACAAAAGCGGAACAATCAATAAAACAGCCACCGCCCACACACTGATCCGCGCCGGCAGGATCATGCTGTTGAGCACAAGCCCCAGAAAACTACGTACCGCACCGCTTGCACCGGCCTCTTCACCGCTGGTGGCGCCATCGTGCTCAGACTCTTCTTTTAGACGACGGCCGAGATAGTAACGCAAGACGGTATTTGCAATAAACGCAAGGATCAGCAGAACAACAACAGCAACCAACTTCCAGACCGGATACCCGAACACGACATACTCGACAAGCGGTCGCGCAAATTCAGGGAGAGATTCAACCCATTCGCCTGAGCCATCAGTCGTATTGTGTACTGCCGTTGCAGAAGTTTCCGCTACCGCCGCATCAGACGCAGCTGTCGTTGTCGGTTCTTTTTTAGAAAAATTCTCCGTCTCGACCGCAGCCGATCGACCTGCATAAAGAAGAGCAACAACCAACAACAACACCGTCAAGCCGATCTGACATAAGCTCCGTTTGCCTGCAACCACCATCAGCAGCATCCCCTCCGTTTTCTCTGATCGAATATCTTTGTTTAATGAAATCATCTGCCCGAACTACTTCTTCGCCTCAATTTTTTCAAGACCGCCCATGTACGGACGCAGTACTTCCGGGATCACCACCGAGCCGTCTTCCTGCTGATAGTTCTCCAGAATCGCCACCATCGTCCGCGGCAGCGCCAAGCCGGAACTGTTAAGCGTATGCACAAATCCCTTTTCTTTTCCGTCTTTGTAGCGGACATTCGCACGGCGCGCCTGAAAGTCCTCGAAGTTGCTGCAGCTACTGACTTCCAGATACTTGTCAACACCCGGCGCGTACGCCTCAAAGTCATAACACTTCGCCGCTGAAAAGGACAAGTCACCTGAGCAAAGCTTGAGTACCCGGTACGGCAGTCCGAGATTGCGCAGGCAGGTTTCCGCATTGGCGCGGAGTTTTTCAAGTTCGTCATAGCTTGTTTCCGGCATGCAGAACTTGACCATCTCGACCTTGTTGAATTCATGCACACGCAGCAGCCCGCGCGTATCCTTACCCGCCGCGCCCGCTTCTCTGCGGAAACACGCCGAGTACGCCGTGTAATACAGCGGCAGATCCGCCTTTTCGATAAACTCGTCGCGGTGGATATTCGTAATCGGCACCTCCGCCGTCGGAATCAGGAACAGGTCGTCGCCCTTGTCGGTGCAGTACATATCTTCTTCCATCTTCGGAAGTTGACCGGTACCGACCATGCTGTCACGATTCACCAGAAACGGCGGGAACCACTCGGTATACCCGTGCTCGGTGGTGTGCAGATCAAGGAAGTAGTTGAAGAGTGACCGCTCAAGCCGCGCACCAAGCCCCTTATACAGGATAAAGCCGCTGCCAGTGAGCTTAACCCCGCGCTTGAAGTCGACGATATCCAGCGCCTCGCACAACTCCCAGTGCGGTTTCGGTTCGAAGCTGAACGTAGGCTTATTGCCCCATTCGTCAATACTGACGTTATCCTCTTCAGAATACCCTTCCGGCACATCCGGCCCCGGATGGTTCGGGATTGACAGCGCAAGCGTCCGCAGATCGCTCTCGACAGTATTCTTTTCTTCCTCAAGCGTCTTGATCTGATCGCCCACCGCGCGCATCCGCTCCATCTCCGCAGACGCGTCTTCCCCATTTTTCTTGCGGGCACCGATCTCTTTGCTGACGGCGTTGCGCTCTCCCTGCAGCGATTCCAGCTCCTGAATCACCTCGCGACGGCGGTTTTCAAGCGACACACCGCTGTCGATATCAAGATTCACCTTCTTGAGCTTGCAGGCTTCTTTGAGAAACTCGGGATTGTCACGAAACAGTCGCAGGTCGATCATGGTATTCCTCACAATGGTATAAACGAAGATCAACGCGTGGCCAGCAACAACCGGCCACACGGATAAAGTTGCAAGGATACAGTCTTTACAGGAAAAAGTCCAGTGGAAACACAAATCTAGCCAAGAGACAAACCCGAAGCAATTCCACCCCAACGGGTTGGCGCAATCACATATCGTCTATCATCTTGCCATCAATCATGTTCTGCAAAAAGTTCTGCTCATTTTTATACCGCTTTTCGTTATAGGCCATGGTATGCTTCAAAATCCGGATAATCTGATCTTTCAGGGTTTTCCCTTCCGGCTTTTTTTCATTACCTATTGGATCAATTCGAACTGTTGATCCTTGGCGTAACAACGTTGTATAGCAGGCTGAATTCTGCATATGATATTGTCTCCTTAAAAACATCAG
>QKHZ01000163.1 GCA_003249795.1 bacterium
CATTAGACGCTGCCTGAGAACCCAGATCACCGAGACCAGCACAATCGCCGTCAGCAGCGGCGAAATCCCCCAGCATAACCACCCGAACATATCATTGGTATTCATACAGGGATCCTCCGGATACCCCACATGCATGGCAAGCAGTAGAGAATGAAAACGAAGCAAGCTGATCCAAAGGCCATACCCAATTTCTGCCGTCATTACAACCGTGCAAAAACCAATCGCCTCGGCGCGAACGCCCTCACCTTCGCCCTTGCCCCAGAAAAGGTAAAACTTGCTGCGCATCGTCCCTCTGAACCCCAAAACCGGCAATACACACAGCGTACAAAAAACAACCACACCAACCAAAAAGCCGAGATCAATCACCACCGAGTCGACCTGAAACACTTTCGCCGTATCAATCTTGAGTGACAATGCCAGCCCCAGGCCGACCCACACGGCTGACAAAAACGCCTTGCGCTTGCCCGCCGCCATGCGTTGCCGTACCATCAAAACCATGAGAAGAACAATCAGCGCGAGAAACAGCGGATGCGTCGCCCAGATCATTCCGTGAATCAAGTCTTGCAAGGTTGAGCAAGGGTTCCTCGTAATCGGCAAAAACGCCATTGCCAGCCGCAGAAGAAACATCCACACCCCATAGACGCCAAGCCCTACAGCCGAGATCAGAAGACACCTCCCGACACAATCTTTTCCCGCATCCTTATGTTGCAGAAAAGCAGGCAGAAGACTCACTCCGCAGCCGGAACCGCACCATCCACCTCCAGCCAGCCAGAAAAGCAGGACAAACACAATCATCGACAACACAGCTGTGCCGTCAAAAATCATCCACGACTTGTCAAGCACACGCCAAACGTTGATCCACCCCGCGCCCGCGAATGCCGCCGCCAGAAATGCCAGAGCACCCCATGCGCGAAAACCTCCCCAAACGGCACAGCCCTGCCGCCCCTCACTCTGCAGATCGTCACCCATCATATCCCTCCCCGAGCGCATCACACATCCGACCGTGATCCAACGCCACAGTCACTGCTGTTTTCATTGACACACACCTGAATTTCTGCCATGGTTTCAAGTATAAGGAGGAAGAATAAAAAATGACAACGTTTTGTAGAAAAACCTGCCGGACTATTCACCCGACAAGTTTCCCGCTATTCGTTCTCTTGATTGCGTATTTTGTCAGCGGCTGCACGAGCACTGCAACCAGCACTCAAGGCCAGTTTAACCCCAGTGCTGAACTGTATGAAAGTATGCACTACCGGTTTCAGATCATCAACCATGCAGAAGAAGGCGAAGTCGTCAGCGATAAGGTCGAACTGATTTTATACGACAAACAAACGAAAGAAAAAACCAACATTTGGGGACAAACGTTACATGCACACAATCCGACAGATAGAACCCCGACCCAGTTTCTGGGCTATACGTTCAAGCAGGCAAACACATCCCTTGAGATTCTACAGGCAACGGATACGCTAAACATGATTGACCCGTCCGGCCAGATTATCTTCTCCGAACCCTACCGCATAATCAGTTATTAAAACAGGATTTAGCCAACCCGATTGCAGCCGATCTATTTTTGCGGGTAAGGATTGTATCCCTGATCGCCCAGCGTCGGCGGTGCCGGTTCCGGTGAGGGCGCCATTGTCGGCTGTTTGTGCGGCATCAGCGCGTCCTCGCCCCTACCACGCTCGACTGCCAAATCGCCTACGCGGATGTCATACAGCCCGTCAACCGCGCGAGCAGTGCATGTATCGCGATAGGCGTCAATCACCGACAATACGCCGACATATTCCCCCCCGCGCGAAATCGTAAACAGCATCCCCTGCCGCACCCCGTCACCTGCGCCGACATCCAGCACATACGGACGCACTCCGCCAGCCCGGATCACGTTGCCCTTGCGGCGAACGGTCCGGCCAGAAGGAGCCCCCATCACCATCGCGACATCACCAGCCTCGGGTTTGATCCCCGGCGCGAGATCGGCTTTCGCCGTGTTGCGGAAAACATGAAGGATTCGCGCACGACCATAGTCTTCGCTGTTTCGCGAAAGGATTACAACCATCCCTTCTTGCAGTCCGTATTTTTTTCCACCGTTGAGCACAATCGTCCGGTCTTCCGGGTCAGAGGAAATGACAGTCAGAGGCTGTCCTTCATGACTTTTAAGCGAAATATTCAAAGGATTGAAGGTGTCTTCATGATAGCTGTCCAGAAGAAAACAACCGCAGCAGAACATCGACGCGACCACCACCGACAACATCAGCATGACCCGATTTTGCCCCATTCGATCTGCCATTTTTCCTTCCCCCAAGACCATAAACAGTGTCATCTTCCTGTGCGGCAGACATTGCCTATTTTAAAAATTGAATCCAATCGCGCGAAAAAAAGCTACTCCTCACGCGGGTCGCGCTGCATGAGATTGCCCACGGCCTCGGCAGGACTGGCGTGCCCTTCCAGAATCCGAACGACTTCTTCGGTAATCGGCATCGTTATATTCTTTTGTTTGGCAAGTCCCATCACCCCGCGCGCTGCCGTCACGCCTTCAGCAACCCCCATCATCCCTGAAAGGATTTCATCAAGCGACTTTCCCCGCCCCAGAGCGATCCCGACCGCACGGTTGCGCCCGTGTTCGGAAATACAGGTCACGATCAAGTCACCAATGCCGGACAACCCGTAAAAGGTCCGCGCCTGTGCGCCCATCGCAGAGCCGAAGCGCGTCATCTCCGCCAATCCACGCGTCATCAGCGCCGCCAGCGCATTGTCGCCAAGCCCAAGGCCTATACAGATCCCGCCAGCCAGGGCGAGGACATTTTTCAGCGCCCCGCCAAGCTCAACACCAAGCGCATCACCCGAGGTATACACACGGAAACAATCATTCATCATCGCGGTCTGCACGGTTTGGGCAAACACTTCATTCTCGCAGGCCACCACGACCGTTGTCGGGCGCTTGCGGGCAACTTCCTCGGCATGGCTCGGGCCGCTCAGAATCGCGATCGTCTTGTCCTCACCAAGAACATCACGCAGAATCTCAAGCGGACGCAGAAACGTATCCGGCTCTATCCCCTTGGTCACAGACACCAGCGGCGTGTTCATCCCGTCTGCGGCCGCAAGCGGCTGTAATGTTTTGCGCAGAAACTTCGTCGGAACCGCGCTGATCAGAAACTCACTCTCCCGCGCCAGCTTCACCATATCCGATTCAAACCCGAGCGACTCCGGCAGCTTCACACCGGGCAAAAATTTTTTATTCTCACGTTCCGCAATCATCGCCTGAAGATATGCAGGATCAATCCCCCAGACCTTGACATCATGCCCGTTCTGTACCGCAACCATCGCCAGCGCCGTACCCCACGCGCCGTCTCCAAGCACCCCGATCTTCATGCCGTTTCTCCACCGGCCATGTCCGCCGGATTTTTTTCACTATGATTGTCGTTATTTCCGCACGAGTCTGTATCCACGCCACCCTGCCCATCATCAGCAGCATCTGCAGACTGTTTTTTGGCAAAGAGTTTATTTTCCGTTCCGGCAAGCAACCGGCTGATATTCGAACGGTGACGGACAATGACAAGCGCCACCATCAGAATTGCAAGAATTGTCCGCGGAAGCTCATCCATCCCAAACGGTTCAGTCGCCAGCACCAGATGCGAAACCACCACCGTCAACGCGCCCAGAATCGATCCGAGCGAAATGTACCGGCTGATCCCTACCGCAACCAGAAACACAAGCAGCGCAAGCCCCAACTCTTGCGGTAGAAGCGCACCCAGTACGCCAGCGCTTGTTGCCACCCCTTTTCCACCGCGAAAGCGCAGCCATACGGGAAAATTATGCCCCAGAATCGCCAGCAACCCGCAGATCACCCCGACCAGAACCGATTGCCCGCCCATCTGCATCGCACACCACGACGGGAAAAATCCCTTGGCAATATCCAGCAGCAGCACAGGCAGGCCGACTTTCGGACCACAGACCCGCAACACATTGGTAAAACCGATATTGCCAGACCCCTTTGTGCGGACATCCACACCGGCTATCCATCCGGCAAACAACCCGAACGGAATGCTTCCTGCGACATACGCACCCACACACCAAAGAACAGGTTGCCAGTTCTGCATCGCCTGAGATCCTATTATCAATCCCGTCCGCTACAGATCGGGATTTCCTTTTCAAATTAAATAGCACAAGATTTTAGAATTGTATTCAGATCGTCAAAGTGGCGCAATGATGATTTTCGATATTAGTTGAATCTCACACCTTGTCTGAGCTGGTAAGGGTTCTGTTTAATTTTTGATAGAAAACCGGCACAGAAAGCAAGAAAAAGGGTTGACTGTTCTGATAAACTCGGTATAAGTAAACACTTCGTTGGTGAG
>QKHZ01000063.1 GCA_003249795.1 bacterium
CCGTTTCTGCCAGCGTGCGGGTCTGCTCAGGCACCGGCGCGTCATACACCCACTGCACACTCGCCACACCGCCAACCGGAAGCGTAACTGTTAGCTCAGAAGAGGACGACACTGTTTCGCCATGCTCCAGCGCGCCGTCATTATAATGCACAAAGCGGCAGGTCGTGCTTTTCAGTTTCCCCGCATTTTTCAATACAGGAGAAAGTTTGACCGTGTACGGTTTTTCGCCGCGGTTCAACACGCAGGTCGTGACCGAATTGTCTGCCGGAAGCGAGGTAAACACGCAGACATCATCGCTTACCGGCGCGTCACTGACCGCCATCTTCCCGCGCACCTGGCTTAACACCCAATACAGCCAATACACATCAGTCAGATGAATCTCACCTGTATTGCGGTTGATATCAAGAATATTGGATTCGTTGAAATGGTTTCCTTTTCCCGGATAAACCACGAGAAAATATTCCAGCATCGCGAACTTGTCGGGATTTGCCAGCGCACTGAACAGCAATTGCGACGTATAGTCAAACCGTTTTGGCGCGGGAACCTTCTGCAGGTATCCATTGATCTCCGTAATGACCGCACGCGGCCGAACGCTACGGAACTCTTCTCCCTGCGCCTGCAGCATCTGCAGCCACGCCAGATGCGACTGGTCACCGACGCCATACGTGTGATAGTTATACAGCTCAAACGGATGGGTCGCTCCTTTCAGAACCGGTTGGGTCCAGCGCCTCCACTCGCCCCAGTCATAAAATGAACTCGACGCCAGACACGGGCCGACCAGTTTTGTTTCCGGCCGGTTCTTGCGCAGATAATCGTCCAGCCTGTTCCACATCCGGATCCACGTATCAACACACTCTTTTGTTGACGCGAACTGACCGGCAAACCACGAGTAGTTCGGCTCATTGGTCATCTGCACAAAATCCGGCGTAATATTGCCGTACTTTTTTATCGCATCAATATAAGCGGCGTACAGGTTATTGACCCCGTCAGGATACTTGTCGCCGAAGCCGTCGACCTGCATGTGGAAAATGATATTGTCCGTCAGCCCCCACTTGTGAAACTGTTCAAGCTGCTGTCCCTGCGCCCACTTCAGAAATTTTCCATCCGTGTACGCATAGTCCATCGCCGCCTGCATATCCTGCGTAAAAAAGACCTCCGCCTGTTTTTCGGCATCTTCTGCCGAGACCGGTTTCCCGCCGTGTTGTGCGGCGTTCCACGGTGTATGCGGCGCTTTCTTCTTCGGTGCAAATGCGTTCGCACTCCAGAAGTACGCCCGGGCCGTGTTCAGGTTCAGCGCCCTGATTTCGTCGACAGCCTTGCCCATACTCTCACCGTTGACACATCCGCCAAAGATCGGTTGCACGGCATTGAAACCGTTGACCTCGCGCGAAATTTCCGGATAAATCTTTATCACATCCGGCCCGTTCTCCTGCACGTTCGCATCCTGAGTAAAGGCGGGCGGACAAACAAAGGCTGTCGCAACAGCGGCAAAGAGCCACGACAAACCGGACACGACTCGCCAGCGGATCTGTTTTTTCATCTGTAATCCCTTCATCGGTTAAAGTGATGGAATAATCGTTGAATCCTGTTTCAAATTTCCGAGCGGTAGCGGCAAGAGACGCCTGCAGTGCGTGTCTTTGGCTACGGTAACATATCCAATCGGGTTTCTGCAGGCAGAACTGCCCCTGCGTGTTTTTTCTTACTGCGGCGGTGGTACAGCCTTTGCGTTTTCCAGTTGCGCGTAATTGCACAGCGAGCCATGCAGGTCGGCAAACAGCGTCGCCGCTTTATCCCCCGGATGCCGGAATCCCGTAATGGACGGAATGTTGGACATCAGGTGGATTATATTATACGTTGACGGATCACTGGTCGTACACGCAATGCTGACCCACGATTGAAACGACGTCTGGCTCTGCGGGCGATTATCAAACAGCAGCATCGTCTGAGATGTATTGCCGATCGATGAATATTTGACAGATCCCGCCGTGTTATTGATATGGCCAAGCGAATAAGTCCAGCTGGTTCCGGCGATCCACAGATCAGACGTAGTCGTGCCCATATAGCCGCCATTCCACGACGGGCACATAAACAGCTTGACCCGCGCAATCGTCCGCCCGATATCCGTATACCCATCATAATTCTGATTGAGCCACCACCAGCACATACCACCCGATGTCGATAAATACGGTGTCGGCAGATAGTCCTTGTTACTGTCGCAATAGCCGGGCAACGTCATCCCCAACTGGCGCAGGTTGTTGACGCAGGTTGCGCTTCGAGCCATCTCCATGGCCTTACTTAACGACGGCATCAGAAACGCGGCAAGGATCGCGATAATCGCAATCACCACAAGCAGCTCCACCAGCGTAAACGCGCTGCGGTCGCCCGCAAACCCATACCGAAGCGCCGCACGGTTTCCCCGGCGCGGACTGCGCACATCACCTGAGAGAGTCGAAACCGACGAAGGAGAAGGGACTGCCTCATCGACAATCGCCGTTTGTGTTCGTGTCGTCGTCCCCATTGACTCTCCCTTCATGACAAACGCCTCCGCTCCCTGTTGCTGTCCATACCCGAACCGTGATGTTGCCGCATACGCATACGCCGACGTTTTCTCCAGTAACGAATCCGCATCCGTCTGAGAGATCAACCGTGCGGCCTGCGCCTTGCCGACTGCGTCTTCCCACTGACAGCGCAAGAGAAGATCCGGCTTCATATCCTGTAATGTCCGCACCACTGTCGTCAGGTTATAGCCGGAACGCTGGACAACCTCATCTTCATCCAGCGCGCTGAAATGAAAAACGCAACCTGTTTTTTCCTGCTTATACTTCAGGTGCGGAACGGTCAGATGAACCGCATCTGACTTACTTGCCGCCAACCCGTAATAAAAAAGTGCGCTGTTATGACTGACTGCGACCACCCTCTCGGGGCGATACCCCACCACCCAAAGCGTCCAGCGGACAAACTCGCTCTCCAGCGAATCGGGATAGTCGGGCAAGCGGTAAATACCGCGGTCAACCTTCAGCCAGTGATTCTGTTTTGTATGATAAACCAGCAGGTCGCGCGTGAATCCCGCATCTTTTGCCTGCCGGGTCGTAAAATACCCGGCCTGAGATGCTGCTATTTTCTGAAGTTTTTCAGAATCAATCATTTGCGTGTCCTACTACAAACTGTTTTTCAACATCTCATCCGCGATATTTTTACTTTAACGTATCCCTAAGCCCTCGCCAACATGCTGAATCTAAGATGTTGAAATTCTTTGACTCCCTCCCGACGGACTCTCGACACCTCCTTCTTCATACAGAAGTTCTTTCCATGGAGGAAAAGGGGGTTTCTCCTCGATTTCTCTCCGCACTGACCGTCTGCCTTCACTCTCACTGCCGCCATCTTTTTTTCAGGCTTTTTTCACCCGATCCTTGACTATGCTTAATTGGCATTGTATATTTTTCACTATTCCTATGGAGCAAAAATGAAAAACCCGTCCGACGATCTTGAAAAAACACCGACTGGCGCTCAGGCGCTGACCCGTGGGCTTGAGGTTCTGCGCGTTTTAGCGGAATCGGCTGAGCCGCTGAGTTCGCAGGAGATCGCCCGACGGGTCGGCCTGCACCAGAGCTGGGTCTCGCGAATCCTGAAAACGCTGACCCGTGCCGGTTATGTCCGCAAACCCAGTTACCACAGTTTCGGTATCGATTACGGTGTTCTGTGCCTTGGCGGGATCGCCGCCAGACAGTTCAAACTCACGACCCGGCCGCTGGACAGTCTGCGCCAGCTTCTGACCGTTCTACAGGATAACGATGCGGAAATTTCGCTGGGCTGCATCTGGGACAAGCAGGTCATTTACTTTTTCCGTCTTCATGCAACTTTGGGTTACTCACCTGCTGCGGCCGGATTTTTCGCATTCCACGACTCCAAGGTCGCGCTGCGGCTTCTGCTGGAACAAGATGAAGGTGCGGCGATCACTGCACTTGATGACTCGATCCGCCGCTACGGGATTGCAAACAAGCACCCGTTTTCTACCGCAGAGGAGTGTCTGCGCTATGCCCGAAACGCTTATGACCCGCAAACCGGATGCCTGTATCTTGACAACCCGCAAACCGGCATGATCGGCGGCGCGATTCTTGTCGAGATTCCGGGCGAACCGCTGTCCGTGCTCGCGTTGAATGGATCGATGAAGAAGTTCTCGCGCGAGTTTCTGACCGTCACGCTTCAGCAGGCAAAACATCTTGTGGAAGAGTCGGTACGCGCCACGCCCTGATTTTCCTGACCGTAAAGCCTGCATTGCAGGCATCCCCCCTTTACGCAAACGGAGTATGGAACCATGAAAACAGTCGAACATGAAGTGGACATCTGT
>QKHZ01000239.1 GCA_003249795.1 bacterium
TCACGCAGTGGCAGACAGTGGCTGCCCTGCTTGGGCGTGACCATGAACTTCCCCTTCACTCCCAACAGCCCCAGAAGCGAGGCTTTCATATGTACAGGAAAGCAGATGACAGACAGCAATTGCCCCTGCATGATCTCCTTGAATTTATAGCCGCGCTGCTGCAACGTCCAGAAAAAGACAGAAAGGCTGATGGTCAGATACGGCATGAAAAAGATCAGATAGATTTCCGGATGTGTGAAATACGTCGGCACGCTGAGGAAAAGATACAGTAGCGGGCAGATCATGAAAATGAAATGCACAAAACCGATGAAATAATAAGAGCCGGACAGAAAGTACTCCCACCACTGCAGCACCGGCATCTGGAGTGGATTTTTCATAAACACGGAGATCATTTTTCGTAACAGGCCGATGGTCCCCAGCGCCCAGCGGAACTGTTGTTTGAAATACGCACCCAAGTCTTCTGGCCCCATGCCGAATGCCATGACGCGCCGTTGGTAAGCTGAACGCCATTTTTTCAGATGCAGCTTGAGAGAGGTCGCAAAATCTTCAGTCACCGATGCCGTATCGAAACCGCTTACGTCGCGTAGTGCCGCCACCCGGAACAGGACGTTGGTACCACAACAGAACATCGACTCCTTTAGGCTCTTTCCTTCGCAGATATATTCATGAAACACGACCTGCTGAAGTCCTGCCGCACGCGCGACGCGACTGTTTTTGAAATTTGTATAATATTGCGGCGTCTGGATAAACGCCAGATCACGCTCCGCCTCCATTCGCGCGACCATCGGTTCGAGAAATCCCGGCATTGGCGTCTGGTCTGCATCGAAAATCGAAATATACTCTTCTTCCCCCAGGCAGTCGCTTTCCCCGTAGTTGAAAAACTCATATCCGTCCTGAAAGCTATCACCAAGAAAGCCGAGGAAATCGTTGATCATCCCGGCCTTGGCACCGTGCCAGCGCCTGCGGAATAGATAAACCCCGATCCTTTTGCACATGCTGTCAATCGCGTTGCGGTAGTCGGCCATGGCAATCGGGTCGGAACCGGGAAGGTCGTAGCGCGTGTCGTCCAGAAAATAAATGCATTTGCGCGGATATGACATGTTGATGAGAGCCGTCAACGTATTTTCAAGCACAGGCAACGGTTCATGATAGGAAGACACGATGATCGCAACCGCCGGCGGTTTTTCCGGAAGCGAATCAAATACATCCTCGCTTCGGAACGACCCGCCATGAATAACTACGTGAAAGACTTCAAACAGGTAACCGACACCATGGGTAAAGATGAATAACTCAGACGCCAAGAGCAAGGATGCAATGATTTTTTCATACCACTGATAATCAGCCATCAGGAAAAGAGCTGTGCGCACGACAAGATACGCAAGCGCAAGCACGATCGGAATGACCGGAATGGCTGCCAGAAGGACGACTCTTTTTTTACGACTTGCTGTCATCGGTTGCCCTGTGTCTTCTGAAACCGGATACGACTAAAACCTGAACCCGACCGACGCATTCGTTCCGGCTGCGTCCCACTCCCTCGATCGGTGGAGAAATCCGCTCAGTTCGACCGTCCACCGTTTTTTGAATTCGATATGCCACACGGCATTGAGCTGGATAAACGAGTTGTTATCAGAATCATTGCCGCTGGCGATGCGCAAGCCATAATAGTGTTGCTCCGCTTCACGGAACTGAAGGCGCGACAGGTCATGCCGCCACTCCAGAGCGCCCCCTGCCATCCGGTAATTTTGTGGCGTCCAATACGGATGCTCAATATCATAAAGCGCGTCCGCTAGATATCGGTATTCGCTCACATGTTCTGTATCCCGATATTCCCCAAAGCCAGAGAGTTTCAACTCATACGGGTGTTCGATCAGGATGTACGAGGTTTCCGCAAACAGGTGTGTACGGTTATTGTGATCGGAATATTCGCCGGCGGTCGCCTTCGCCGATATATCCCACCGGCGGGTCAATGGAGCGTCCAGTGATAGAACAAGATTGTCGCTGGTCGTGCCGTCCTGAAGGGAAAATGCGTTGGTGATCTCTTCGCGCCTGTCGCAAGCCAAGCCAATTTTCAAACGGTCACGGAGATTGATCGTCGTGCCTGCGTACCCGAAATCCTGGTCATCAAGGCTACCGCCTGTATAATCCTTGTGTGTCCATCCTGCATACAGGCTGATCCAGGGCGAGAGGACACTCTCCCAGCCCGTACTGAATCCATTTGCGTTTACAGTATCACCATAACCGGAAGGGTCTTCGCTCCAGTGATGCAATGACAAGTTGAAGCGATTTCGCCCGAATAGCGGAGATTCCACGCGTGTAGACTCTTTCCACCGCCGCATACTGGCTAGTTCACCGCGTCCTTCCTCTTCCCAGAAGGAGACATCCGCTGTCGCCTTGGCATGCGTGAGACGCTGTTGTGCCTCTAAAGCCTCCCTCGCTTCTGTATTCCGTGGCGATACCCGCAGAAGCCGCTGGTAAGCGTTTTGCGCGATATCATTCATCCTGAGTGCATGGGCGGTTTGTCCCATGTCAAAGAGCGCTTCCTGATTGCCGGGACTGACCTTGCTTGTCTGCTCATAGGCGTCGAGCGCTTTTGTGTATTGCTTGTTCCAAAGCAAAAGCTTTGCGTTGGCTTCTGTCTCGATATTACGTTGCAGAAGATATTGGCCGTAGAATTCATCAAGAACTTGTCGGATCTGATCCTGCTCATCTTTTGACAAACCAGAGGCCAGACTTTCCCACTGTCTCTCGAGTTTGCGATATCCTTGCCATGAAGAGCTGTTGCGTGGTGTTTCCTGCAAGAGCGCGATCATCTTCGTGACGACCGCGGGTTTATTCTGAGCCTCATCTTCAGTTTGTTCCGCATGGATTTTCTGCAAGCGGTTGAGCAAAAGCTGATCGACTGACGGGCTCAGAAGTTTTCTGTATGTAGCCTGTGCCAGCTTCATCTGTTTTGCCCACGCAGCCACTCGGGCTTTCTCGCGAACCGGTACAGGATCGGCAGGATTCAACTTGTGCAGTACGTCATACTGCGCCATTGATTCGCGATATTTGCGGCTCCAGCTCAGCACCCGCGCACGTTCCAGAAGTATGAGGCTCGGATTATCAAAGGATGCCGCCAACGCGTCCAACCTCTGCAAAGAGTCTGCATACTTTTGCTGTTCTGCAAGTAACAAGGCAAGGTCAAGACGTGCAGGAAAATATTCGCTGTCTTTTTGCAGGATTGTCTGGCAGAGCGTTAGGGCATCGTGATACATGCCGTCCTCTGTCAATGACTGAAGCTGGTTGTGCATCGACTCGGTCGAATCTTTTTTTGCAGGCAATTGCGCTTCAGCTGGTTCCCGTTCGCTCTCGGGAAGTTGCGCTTCATAACGGGCGGCCTCTTGCTCGTTTTTCTCTTTCCGCTTGATCCGGACAAGCCCCTTCAAGGCATCGGTCTTTGTCGCTTCCTGTCGGGCGAAAACCTGATAGATCCCTTCGGCTTCTTCATACCGCTGCATCGCTTCGAACACCTTGGCCAGCCGTAGCCTCATTTCAGTGTCGTTCTCATTAAGGGAAAGCAGGTGGCGATAGATTGTTTCCGCACGATAGAAGTCGCCCCACAGTTGCATTCCGTCGGCATATCGCAAGCGGTCTTCGTTTTCTCCGTGTTCAGCATCGATACCCAGTTGCTGAAAAAGTGAGAGTGCCTCTGTCGCATGCCCGCGGCGGACAGCAAGCATTGCCAGATCCATCGCTAGCCCAGGCAGTTCCGGTTTGATTTTTTGTGCGCGTTGCAGCAACGTTTCCGCTTCATTAATTTCATTTACCCGTAGCAGCAGCAATGCAGTCTCGCGCAGAAGCACGGGATCGTCAGGGTTGGATTCCAATAAAGACCGGTACTGCACCAAAGCTTCCGCTTCTTTGCCTTTCTGCCACGACAGCGTACGAGCGAGTTCACGCCGTGCATCCGCATCGCTGATCCGGTCGGCAGTAACTTCCGCCGCTCTGGCTGAAAGCGCGAGCAACATCACTCCGCTTAATATGAAGAGAAAAAGCAATCCGCGGTTCATTTACCCTCTTCTTTCCGTGGAGACTTGCCGTCCTGCGATGCGCCTGTCGTTCCGCTGTCAGTTTTCGGCGCAATGTCCAGCGTTTTCTTGAGCTCTTCGGCTCCTTTTTCATGCTGGCCTGCCCAGATCAAAACAAAGGCATATTTGCGGCGCAGATGGATATCGTCAGGATTTTGTTTAACAGCCTCTCCAAAAATAGCAAGGGACTCATCGTACTTTTTCTGCCAACTCAGCACATCCGCCAGTTTGAGACGTATTGTGATTTCATCCGGACTCTCCTTAAGTAAAGCCCGATA
>QKHZ01000180.1 GCA_003249795.1 bacterium
GCAGCCCTGAACCCATCTGCAGACACCGCATATGTCGCACTCGCTAACGGGCAACTGGTTGCACTGGAAACCGCGACCGGACTGATCCGCTGGCAGAACCGCGAACATGTCCCGCTCGAGAAAGCGTTTGTCGACGCCCATGCCGACCGCGTGTTCTTTCTGACCGACGGCGGTGACCTGCGCGCCTTTTCGGCACTAAAAGGCGAGCTGCTCTGGCAACGCACAGGTGAACAAACCCTCGCACGTTCCGCAACAGGAATGGCGATCACACGGCTGTTTACCCGCCCTGCCGGTGAAGACGACGACGGCACGATCGATATTCTTGTCACCTCGCGCTCGGTACAACCGCTTCTGGCAGTCGGCTCCGGACGCGGAATGCTTCTCTGGCCGCGTGCGCAATCGCAACGACAGATTCTGGCCGACACACTCGGCCGCCCGGTCGGCACACCGTTTCACTACGATAGCTACGTCCTCACACTGCGTGACGACGGTCGCCTTGTCATCACTGTCGATAACGGCGCTATGCCCCGTGTTCTTGATTTGGGTCTTACGCGAACAGTGGACTTGCCGCCGGTGTTTGTCGCTTCAGACAACGGCGACGTCCTGCTCTATCTGGTCGAAAGCGGCGGGGCGGTCAACGCATTTGTCATCCATATGGAAAAGATGGGCGAGGCAAAACTTCTCTGGCGGCAAGACGCATTCCGCAACGCACGGATTACCGCGCCGCTGGTCATGACAGAAAATTATCTGATCATGGCTCTCGACGACAACCGGATTGTTCGCATCGCACGCAAAAACGGTGCATTCTCGCGCAAGCCAGATACCGTCGCCGCGCGTAATATTGAATCGAACATGGGTTATCTGAACAGTCGGCTTTATGCGGTATCCGATGGCTCGCAGGGCGTCCCCTCACGACTCATGATTTTTCAGATGGGTGATGAAGGCATCAGGCAAGAGTCAACTATCAACCTGCAATATGAAGGACGCAGCAGCGGTGTGACGGTGTTCGCCGACATCGCCCAAAGACGCGGCATTGCCTTGGTCGCTGCCGGAAGCGCAGTCTATTGCTTTGAGGATGAATGGACGCCATGAACGGGTTGATCTGCTATTTTCTTGTTCTTGGCGGGCTGTTTTCGCTTGCATGTTTCTGGGTTGTCTACTTGATCAAGATCGTGCTGAATGACGAAATGGTCAAAGAACGCCTGCGCCGCATCGAACGGATGATGGAAGAAAAACGCCGCGCACGTGAAGATGCGATCCGGCAGAAGCAGGAACAGGCGCGGATGGCAACTGAGCGCGCCCAGCTGATGCGCCAGCAACGCAAACAACAGGCCGAAGAAAAGCAACGCCGCAAGGACGAAGCCAAAAAAGCGGAAGAGAGCAACGCGAAAAAATAGAAAGCGGCAATGGCTGGGCAGCAACCGCAAAAGCAAACAGACCTCACCTCAACCGGCTACGCGTGGGACGAAGAAGGCCGTCTGGTTTCAAACACGTACGGCGACATCTACTTTTCCAGGCAGGATGGCCTGCTCGAAAGCCGCCACGTATTTCTGCACGGCAACAATCTGCCGGAACGCTTTTTTCACAACTGTAAACAACACAGACGGCAAACTTGCAGGCTCTTTTTCTGAAAGGCCGTTTGCAATCTGCGAGATCGGATTCGGTACGGGGCTGAACTTTCTGGTCACGCTTCTGGCGTGGTCTGGCGCGGCAAGAAAACAGATCGAAAAGCTGCAGGCAAACCAGCATGCCGGACAACTGCCGCAGATCCGCCCACTCACCTACATCGCCTGCGACCAGCTTTTTCTTCCTGTCAAAGAAATGAAAACAGTCCATGCAAACTGGCCGGAGCTTGCAGCTGTTTCGTCCATTCTTCTTGCGGCGATGGATCAGGCCGAATGGACTGACAACGCGTGTACGCTCAAGCTTGATCTTTTCCCCGCTGATAACTACGCCCGCTTGCCGCTTGCGCCGGTTACGCTGCACTTGATCGGCGGCGAGATTACAGAGACGATCCGCCGCCTTGAGAACGGGTATCTGAAAATCAACGCATGGTTTCTCGACGGCTTTGCGCCGGACCGTAATCCTGCGATGTGGTCTGAGGCTGTTTTTGACGGACTGAAAAACGATAGCGCACCCGACGCGACGGCAGCGACTTATTCCTGTGCGGCTCATGTACGCGAGCAATTCACCCGCGCCGGATTTGCCTGGGAAAAAACACCGGGCTTCGGCAAAAAACGCTTCATGCTGCAAGCGTCTTTATTGATGCAAAAGAACTACAATACATAAGGAGTAAAAGTGAATAGATATTTAATTCTGTTTTTATTATATGTTTTCACTCATAGCATTGTATTGGGTGATGAAGATAATATAAAACATTTTGTCTTTAACAAATGTAATATTTCAGACAGTTGTCGGTTGATTTATAATGTTGAGCTAATAAATATTTTTATTGATCAATTGGCGTTATCTTCTGATGCCACTATTACACAAAATGTTAATTTATCAAAGAGTGAAGCGATTTTATTAGTAGAACGTACATTTAATGTATTGGTGATGGAATCAAATGGGGTGGTTCTCGTTGTTCTCAAAGATAGTGCCAAAAGAGATAAAATCGAATTTGTATCGCTCAATCATAAGTCAGATGATTCACCAACTATCACTAGCAATGAAAATGATTTTAAAATAGAGAAAAACAACACCGTATATTACGGTTGGATTGATCAGATAAACGCATCTTCAATTAATGACGACAGGATATGCAAGGAATATTTACCAGCAGACAATTTATGGGTAATAAAGTTTGTTCCACAGACAAAGCAATATTTGCATTTAATTACAATTGACATTTCATTTCGCAATACAATGTTCAAAAAAGTTACGTTTGAAGAAAATGGGATTTATTATGTCATTATCAAAAAAGACGGCGGAGAAACGAAAGAAGATATTAAAAATTCAGTGAAAATCAGTGGCAGTTTTCTAAAATAAGTATGATCAACCGAAATGCTTGAACTCAATTGATTTCCTTTTCTTTTTTGATTAATCGGGATATTTTTATACTCCCGTCATAACATAACAAGACCCGCATTATGCACGACTGACGGCTGTTTCACTTGAGTGACATGAGTATCGCTGCCGTTTAGCGGGAGGAAGAAAACCAGCGCTCGTGTAACGTCGGGATTACGGCGTTCAGCGCGTCGTTCAGATCGCCTTCAATCGAGCAGCCCGCAGCGCGTGCGTGCCCGCCACCGCCGAAGATGGCGCAGAACTCTGCCGCGTGAAACGGCGCAATCGTCCGCAAACTGACCTTCACTTTACCATGTTCGGGTAGCTCATACAAAAAGACCGCCACCTCGACTCCGGCAATCTGCCGCGGCAAATTGACAATGTCCTGCGCGTTTTCTGCCGTGCAACCCAGTTCCAGAAAATCGTCATGCGTCAGCGCCACCAATGCGACCCGCCCGCCCTCATGCAGCGCCAGCCGTGACAGCGCCCGCTCAGACAGCCGGATTTCTTTCAGTTCAATCGACTGGTAAACATTGCGCTCGATGACTTCAGGATGCACGCCGCACTCAAGAAGGTTGGCGCCAATCTGCATTACTTCCGGCGTCGTGTTTTCAAATCCGAAGCGGCCGGTATCGGTCACAAGCGCTGTCCACAACGCCGTCGCTGTCACGGCATCAATCGTCCAGCCCGCGCACTTGGCCAGCTTCCAGATCATTTCGCCGGTACTGCTTGCAGACGGGTTGATCCAGTTGACAGCCCCGAACTCCGTATTGGAACCGTGATGGTCAATATTAATGACACGCAGATGGCGTTCTGCTTCAAGGATATTCGAAGAGGCGCGGTCAAACGCTCCGCAGTCGAGGACGAGAAGAAGATCGGCCGTTTCCAGCCACTGGTCGCCGCACATCTCGTTTTTATCGTGGCCAATCAGAAAGCGGAAACGTACCGGATATGGCTCAAGCCCCGCAATCCGCGCGGCAATCCCGTTCTGATCCAGCATCCGGCGCAGCGCCAACGCGGAGCCAAGCGCGTCACCATCCGGACGTGCGTGAGCGGTGACCACCACCTTTTTCACCGTCAGCAACTCCTGCAAAACCGCTTCCGGTGTACCAATATTGTCTGACATCTCTGTCCCTTCCAAATGCCCCGCACAGGTTAATCAGTATAACCGTGTTTGCCCCGGCGTACAGAAAAAAGGGGAATCGCGATTTCAACGCACTTCACCACACAGCATAACCAATTGCCACATAAGATGTTAAAAGTTTATGGGTTGATATTCGAAGGTTGTCGTGTTACAATAGCCAGACTCCCAAGAGGGTAATCAATAAAGCGTTTTTGCTGCAATCGCCCGATTCACGATGGAAGGAGCTGGGTGTGGCTTATCTTGGTATTGATGTTGGAAGTTTGTTTATTGGCGTCGTACTGGCTGATGATGCCGGAGCGGTGGTCAAACGCGCATATGAGCGGCACAAGGGGGAACCCGACCAGTGCCTGAAGACCATGCTCGCGGACTTTGACCTCTCGTCGGTCAAGGCAGTTGTCCGCACCGGCACAGGCGGCGAGCGTCTGGTGATCGGCGGCGATTATATCGATGCGCTGGTTGCCGGCGTTGAGGGCGTGCGCAAGCTTGTGCCTGATGCGAACAATATTATCTCCATCGGCGGCGGCTCCTTCAGCCTGACCGAACTGGATGAAGGCGGCAAGTACCGCAGATCCGTAATGAACTCGGCATGCGCATCCGGTACCGGCGCGTTTCTCGACCAGCAGGCGATGCGTCTTCAGGTTCCGCCGACAGAGCTGGCCAAGCGCGCCGAAAGCTATACCAAACGCGCTCCCGGCGTTGCCACCCGCTGCGCGGTGTTTGCCAAGAGTGACATGATCCACCTGCAACAGGAAGGATTTACGGTTGAGGCAATCGCCGCAGGTCTTTGCACAGGCCTCGGGCACTCGACCGTTGACGGGCTTCTGGGCGGCCACGGTTTGCACGGCAAGACTGCGGTTATCGGAGGTGTAGCGCGCAATACTGTTGTTACCCGCTCGGTTGCCGACAAACTCGGCGTCGAAGTGACTGTACCGGAAAATCCGGAACTGGTCGGCGCACTGGGCGCGGCGATGGTCGCAATGCAACGCAAAGAAAACACATTTGATTTCGCAAAACTGGACGCTGCCATTAACGGCGACAGCGGAAAAGAAGAAAGCTTCCTGCGCCCGCCGCTGAAACTGGAACTGAGCGACTATCCCGACTTTGCCTGCCACGACCACTGGGTCAATGACGACAAGAGTGAAATCGCGATCATCAAGCCCTGCAGCGGAAACGTTACCGTCAGCATGGGCATCGATATCGGCTCGACTTCGACAAAAGCGGCGCTGCTGGATAATGATGACGATGTTGTCGGCTGGATCTACCGCAAAACCGCGGGCGACCCGATCGGCGCAGTGCAGCTGCTGTTCAAAGCGGTGCGCGACATGCAGACCCGCGGCGGCTTCACGTTTGATATCAAAGGCGTCGGCACCACAGGCAGCGGCCGCAAGATGATCGGCAAGCTCATCGGCGCGGACCTTGCCATGAACGAGATCACCGCACACGCCACCGCCGCCGTCTTTCTTGACCCGCAGGTGGATACGATTATCGAACTGGGCGGCCAGGACGCAAAGTTCACCCAGCTTCAGAACGGCATGGTCTACAACTCGATCATGAACTACGTGTGCGCCGCCGGTACCGGAAGTTTTGTCGAAGAACAGGCGCTCAAACTCGGGATTGCGCTGACAGAATACGCAGACCGCGCGATGGGCAAGGAATGTCCGAAAACCTCAGACCGCTGCACAGTATATATGGAACGCGACCTTGACCTGCTGCTGGCAAAGGGCTGGAGCAAGGAACAGGTTGCCGCTGCGGTTCTTCACTCGGTGCGTGACAACTACCTGAACAAAGTCGTCGGCGGATTGCAGATCGGAAGCCACGTGTACTTTCAGGGGGCGACCGCCCGCAACAAAGCACTGGTGGCTGCGTTTGAAGTCGAACTGAAACAGGCCATCAAGGTCAGCCCCTTCTGCCACATTACCGGATCACTCGGGATGTGTCTCTTGGTCAAACAGCGCGTGGCTGAAAGCGAACGCTCGAAGTCATTCAAAGGACTCGCCTTTGCCGACGAAAAAGTCCGCGTGGAATATGAAACGTGCGAACTGTGCCACAACCTCTGCAACCTCTCGCTGATCCATACCGGCGATGAGATGCTGGCGTGGGGCTTGAAGTGCGGCCGCGACTACAACGCCAAAAAGGTCAAGGTCAAGAAGATCACAACTTACGATTACTGGAAACAGCGCGACGCATTCTGGAGCAAAAAAGCGCCCAACGCCCACACAAGCGGTCCGAAGATCGGCGTCCTGCGCGGGCTTGGCACCTACGGCTATTATCCGTATTACAATGCATTCCTGAGTGAACTCGGTTGCGAAGTCGTCTTCTCGCCGCGCTCGTCAGACAAGATCCTGCACATGGGAACAGAGGCCAGCACCGCAGAATACTGCGCACCGGTCGCCATGAGCCACGGGCATGCCAAATACCTTCTCGAAGAGTCGAAGGTCGACTATCTGTTCGTACCGCACATGCTGCGCGAACCGATCCACCCGGGCTTTACCGATGCGCACTTCTGCTGCTACCTGCAGGCGCACCCGGGCGTGCTTGCCGCAAACCCGAACCTGAACGCAAAGGACAAGATCCTCGCGCCGATCGTCGAACTAGACAAGCCGCAGGAGTATCAGGTCCGTGAGATGCTGAAGGTGCTGGGCGCTCCGCTGGGCGTGCGCGAATCCGATATCCGCCGCGCACTGGCCGCCGGTGGAGAAGCACATCGCGCGTTCCGTCAGGAATCACTGCGTCTCGGTGCTGAAGGGCTTAAGCGCATCGAAGAAGAAAACGCCATCGGCATCGTCTGCGTGGGCCGTCCGTACAACACCACTGACGGCGGCATGGCACTTGACCTGCCGCGCAAGATCGCTGAACTCGGGTACGTGGTTCTTTATCAGGACATGCTGCCGTATGACTTAAACAGCATCCTGCCGGAATTTGCGAACATGTACTGGCACTACGGGCAGAAGATTCTGGCAAGCGCACAGCATATTGCAAAGCAGAAGCGTCTGTTCGGCGTGTACTTCACCAACTTCATGTGCGGCCCGGACAGCTATATCATGACCTATTTCAAGGAAGTGATGGGACGGGTCGGAAAACCATATCTGTGCCTGCAGTTTGACGGTCACGGGGCTGATGCAGGTTATCTGACACGAGTCGAGGCGGCTCTGGAAAGTTTCCACAGCTGGAGCGGTATCCCGCGCCCGCAGGAACTGGCCGAATCCAAGGAAGGAGTCACCGTTGGCGCCTGAACAGGACAATAGTGCACAGGAAGCAAAACACGGAAGCAGCGGCGGTTGCATTCTGAAAGGATGCATCACCTGTCTGGTTCTGCTGATGTTGGTCGGCGGGTACTGCACGTATAAAGCAAAAGACTGGGCACGGGAAGGTGCGGCGTTCCTGATGGTACACGCCTCCGAAACCGGTATCAAATCCCTTGAACTCGGTTCAACGGAAAAAGAGGAAGAGATCCTCGTGCCGATCCGCGAACTTGGTGAAAAGATCAAGACTGGCGAAGTATCCCTTGCTGAAGGTAAAGCCATTGCAACCGCCCTCATGGAAGGGCCGGTCGTGCATTCACTGATCTGCAAAACCGCCGAAGCAAAATATCTCACGCATTCAAACCTGCCGCAGGAAGAGATCGAAACGGCATCACTGATCACCAACCGTTTCATGCAGGCGATGATTGCCGACAAGGTCGAGGATGAAACGATTGATGAGATTAAAAATATCATCACCGTCAAGGTAGTCGGCAAAGAGCAGCCGCAATTCAAAGACAGCCTGACCGAAGATGAGATCCGCAAGGTCGTCGCAATCATGCAGCAGACGGCTGATGAGGCGGAAATCAGCGCAGAACGGGTTGAAATCAATATCGGCGAAGAGTTGCGCAAAGCGATTGACGCCGGACTAAACACAGCCAACACCGAACCCGAGGTTGAAGGTTAAAACAGCGTGTCGCTGCACCCTTAAATTGCGAAAAAGGGCAATTACTGCGCAAGCATAGCACGCCGCATAGAGAGCTTGTTTGAAAAGAACCATAGGAGATAACATGTCACGGATTGAAGAACAGCGGATTCTTGGCGCAGGCGACGGACGCATCCTTTTTGTCCCGCCCATGGAACCCTATTGCGCACGGCTGATGACGGCAATCTTCCGCTCGGTCGGCTACGATGCGCGTCTTCTTGTCGAAACGGACGAAACCCTCGCTCTCGGCCTCAAATACACCAGCGGCGGCGAATGCGTCCCGTGCCCGACCACCGTCGGCGCTCTGCTCAAGGCGATGGAAAACGAAAACGTCCCGCCGGAACGCGTAATCTTCTTTATGCCCACAGCGTGCGGGCCGTGCCGCTTTGGACAGTACGCCAAGCTCGACCAGATGATCTTCGACAAACTCGGTTACGGCGGCATCCGTATCATGAGCCCGTCAGCGGAAAACGCATACGACGGCCTCGAAATCGGCGCACGCAAACGCCTGTGGCATGCGCTACTGGTCGGCGACATCATGCGCAAAATCGGCATGAAGATCCGCCCGTATGAAAAAGAAACCGGCCTCACCGACAAGCTGATTGAAAACTGGATGGTCAAACTGGAAAAAGCGTTTGAAGACAAAAACATCGACCCCGTACAAACACTGTTGGCGCAGGCAGTCGAGGAACTCGGCAAGGTTGAAAAACACAACGTGAAAAAACCGCTGGTCGGCATCGTCGGCGAAATCTACGTCCGCTCAGACCCGTTCATCAACGGACAACTCTGGCGCCGCATTGAAGCGCTCGGAGGCGAGGCGGCACTGGCGCCGATGAGCGAATGGATTCTTTACACCGGCTACATCCGCGGGCTTCTTGCCAACGAACACAAAAAAGGCCTGGGCGCGCTGATCGAAAAAGCGAAGATCTGGCTGGAGAACAACTTCTTCTTTGAGAAGGTTGAGCACATGTACTATGACATCGCCGACCCGATCCTGCACGACCGCCGCGAGTACCCGATTATCGAAGTGATGGAAGAGGGCTGCAAATACCTTCCGTGGCAGTTTGAGGGTGAATCTGTTCTCACACTCGGGCGCGCCGCACTCTACGCCAAACGTGACGGGGCAAAGGCAGTGGTCAACGCAAGCCCGATGTTCTGCATGCCGGGAACGGTTACGACCAGTATCTTCCCGAAACTTGAGCAGGAACTCGGGATGCGGATCATCTGTAACTTCTACGATGGCTCGGGTGATCCGAACAAAACACTGGTGCCAGTGATGCACTATCTGTGCGAAGGAATGCGCAGCGCGCAACCGGTTGCCTGAAGCGCGGTTATTTGCTCCGTACGGACTTTTTACAGGAAAGGGGCGCATCATGCGCGTCGATATCCTGACATTGTTTCCCGGCATGTTTGACGGCATCTTCGGCGAAAGCATCCTGCGTATCGCCCACGAAAAAGATCTGCTGCAGACACACCTGCACGACATCCGCACCTACACCACAAACAAGCATTACAAAGTCGATGACAAACCGTTCGGCGGGGGCCCCGGTATGGTCATGGCATGCCAACCTGTAATCGACGCGGTCGAAGAAGTGCGGGCGATGGACGAGCAACCCGGAAGACTCATTTTCATGACACCGGAAGGACGTACATTCTGCCATGCAGTAGCTGAAGAACTGTCGAAGGAAGAGCGTCTCATTCTGGTCTGCGGACGGTATGAAGGATTTGACGAACGGATCTTTCAGATCCTGCAGCCTGAACGGATCTCGTGCGGCAACTTTATCCTCTCTGGAGGGGAGCTCGCAGCCGCAATTGTCGTCGATGCCGTCGTGCGGCTTATCCCCGGCGTTTTAGGCAGCGCAGAAAGCCTCGAGCACGAATCTTTTAACAGCCAGCAGCTGGATTATCCGCAATATACGCAGCCGGCGGAATATCGCGGGCTTACTGTTCCCGATATTCTTCGCAGCGGAGATCATGCCAAAATCGCCGCATGGCGACAGGAACAAGCGGAAAAACGCACTCGCGATCATCGTCCAGATCTTCTTTCTTGACAACACATTACGGAATTAAAGATCTGAAAATAGCCCAGATTCCCGATATGTCAGCCCATTATAGCGGTACGATTGCCTACCACAGACATTCAACTTCTTTCGTATTAAGGGGTTGGCGGTAGAATTCTATTGAAAAAAGTATGAAGACATCGGCAAAAAGGGCTTGAAAAATCGCCGCGTTCGCATACACTAAGGAACTCTTGCCCCGGACATATTCTCTCCGGTGCAATGGACGATATGTTTTTAACCAAGATAGTTTCTTGAACATGAGCGTAAAAAGCGCAACACATCGAAGGCGGTTTTTCCGCCCGGCATGTCGAGAACGACACCCGTAGGAGTAGTACAAAATGGAAAAGCCGATTATCGAAGAACTGAACAAAATGCACCAAAAGGAATCGACCGATGATTTCAAGGTAGGTGACACCGTCGACGTGCACTACCGCATCATTGAAGGCGATAAGGAACGTATCCAGATCTTCAACGGAACCTGCATCGCCCGCAAAGGCAGCGGCATTAACGCATCGTTCACCGTCCGCCGCCTCGTTCAGGGACAAGGCGTGGAACGTATCTTCCCGCTGCACTCGCCGCGCATTGAAAAGATTGAAACCAAGCGCCGCGGCCGTGCAATCCGCGCAAAGCTGTACTTCCTGCGTGATCGCATCGGTAAAGCAACCCGCCTGCGCGAAGAACAACGCACCAAGTATGCCCTCGAAAGTGCCGAAAAGTAATTTCGGTGTTTTCACGCTAAAGGCAAGTGAAGTCTCGTCGCATTTGCGGCACTCGAAATACTTGCTGAAATCAATTCATTTTTAATCCGTACCGTAATACGCGGTACGGATTTTCTTTTCCATCACTGATTCCTCTCTGATATTTCCGGATCAAGTTGATTTTCTCCCGTATTTTCCGCTGCAAAGTTTGTTTTTTATAAAATTCGTGTTTACTACCATAAGATTGTTTGACAATCAACCCCACAACATGCTATTCAAAAGTCAGGCAGATTTATTTCTATTGTCATAGCGAATAATGTATCCAATTCGTCATCCGGACAATTTCCGGCAATGACATTTTGTTTGTCTCAATCGTTTGATTCATGGATGGGCGTATGGCAGAACAACCGCAACTACACAAAGAAACCGGCTTGCATAGCAACATCAGCCCGATGTCATTGCAGATTGTTTTAGATACATTCTCAGAACCATGCCTTCTCGTTTCACCCGATGGAATAATTCAATACGCAAACCACTGTGCCGCCAGTCTGGCTCAAATCAATGCAGACGAATTGGCCGGACAGAACCTGAACCGGGTTTTTCCTGCTATCGAAACGAAACCTGTGTTTTTCCAACTCCACGCCTGTTCGCAAAACGGTCTGGCACAAACGGAAGAATGCTTCATTTACGCTCAGCAAACCGGCCCACACAGCCGATGGTTTGATTTGCGGATGGAAAAGGTTGACGAAGGAATCTTTTTACTGGCAATTGAAATAACCGCAAAAAAACAAGCCGCCTATGAAAAGCAGATCATGTTTGAGCTGCTGAATCTGATTAACTGCGCTGAAAACCATGAAGACATGTTGCGGGTTGTGATCAACTATCTGAAAGAATGGTCCGGGTGTGAAGCTATCGGCATCCGTCTCAAAGACGGTCAGGATTATCCTTACTTCACGACGGTCGGATTTTCTGATGAATTTGTCCAACTGGAAAATCATCTATGCGCATATGACGGCTGCGGCAAATTAATCTGCGATGAAAACGGAAAACCGGTTATCGAATGCATGTGCGGCAACATCATCTCCGGCCGCTTTGACCCGTCAAAATCATTCTTCACCGTCGACGGTTGTTTCTGGAGTAACTGCACGACAGGATTACTCGCAAATACATCGGCTGCCGACAGGCAAGCACGCACACGAAACCGTTGTAATGGTAGCGGATATGAATCGGTCGCACTGATCCCGCTCCGATCTGGCGGAGAAACATTCGGACTCCTTCAATTCAACGATCACCGCATCAACCGTTTTACGCCCGAATTGATCCGCCTGTACCGGTGGATCGCCGACCATATCGCAAACTTTATTGTCAAAGAGCAGGCCGAAACCAAAATCGGACACCTGAACGCTGTCCTCTTCGGAACACGCAATGTCAGCCATTTGATCACCCAAGAATTTGACCGTGACAAACTTATCGAAAAAGTTTGTACCTTGCTGGTCGAAGCCCGCGGATTCCGCTCTGTTATAATTGCATTGACAGACCCAGAAGGGAAAACAATCCTTTCGCATGCAGAAGCCGGCTCACAAAGTGCTGGCAAAGAATTTTCTGATATGTTTGACAATGGCGTCCTGCCCAGTTGTGCACAGCAAGTCATTCGAACCCGCATCATGAGTATACAAAACAATTGTGGCCCGGGATGCCAGAACTGCCCTGCATTTTCGCCGGAATTCAGCAATCATTCCATAATCGTTCCCCTTACAGATGAGAAGCAGCTCTATGGCATTTTGCTTGCAAATTTGCCGAAACGAATGGAACCCAGTCAGGCCGAAACAGAGCTCCTGCAGGATATCGCCAATGACATCGCCTATGCGCTGCGCGGGATTGAAATTGGACGCCAACGTGACAATGCGATGAAAACAGCCGAAAATCTCGCGCGATTTCCGGCAGAAAACCCGAACCCTGTCATGCGTATCACCCCCGACGGAAAACTGATGTATGCCAATGACAGCGCAACGCAACTTCTGGCTGAAATCGGCTACGCAAGTGGCGAACCGATCCCTGCGCCGATTATGCACTCATTGAAAAATAATATCACAGGCGGCTCTCCTTCATCTGTCCAATATACCCAACAGGAACGGACGTACCTGATCGCCGTCGCCCCGATCACGCACTCGGGCTATGTCAATCTCTATTGGCAGGAAATTACTGACTTGATCCAGACACGGCAAAAACTCTCTGAAACTGAGCAACAATTAGTCCAGTCACAAAAGCTTGAAGCCATCGGACAACTCGCCGGAGGCATCGCACATGACTTCAACAATCTGCTTGCCGTGCAGATTGGCTATTGCGAATTAATGAGAAAAAAACTGCCTGAAGACTTCGCGTTTTCGACCGAACTTGACTATATCAACTCCTGTTCTGAGCGCGCCGCCGAACTTACCCGGCAGCTGCTTGCCTTCAGCCGAAAACAAACCCTTCTGCCGGTCGTCTTTGATCTGAATCACTCTGTCCAACAAATGGAAAAAATGCTTAAACGCCTGATCGGGGAAAACATTCTTCTGCACACAAATCTGGATAATTCGCTCTGGCATGTGAAAGCAGATCCCGGACAAATCGAACAGGTTATCATGAATCTGGTCGTCAATGCGCGCGATGCAATGCCGCAGGGAGGTAAGGTTGTCGTTACGACTGAAAATATCTGCATTGACGAAAACGGTTTGGCTGACCATCCGCAGATTCCGGAAGGCGATTATGTCCTCCTCTCGGTTTCCGATACCGGATGTGGGATGAATCAGCAGACACAACAACGCATTTTTGAACCGTTTTTCACAACCAAGGAAACTGGCAAAGGCACTGGCCTCGGATTGTCAACGGTCTACGGCATTGTCAGCCAGTCTTGCGGGTACCTTTTCGTTGACAGCATGGTTGGCGCAGGCACAACGTTTACAATCTATCTTCCGCAGGTTACAGAAAAACTGACGCAAATCATTTCCGGCGCCAATACGCTTCTCACCGGCCAAGGCCAAACGATTCTTGTCGTCGAGGATGACCCGTCACTGCGCAACCTCTTTGCGGCAATGCTCAAAGACCTCGGATACACTCCGACCACCGCCGCCACGGGACAAGAAGCATTGGATTTACTGAGTAATTCAACATTCCGGCCGACGCTGATGATCACCGACGTTATCATGCCCAAGATGAATGGCAAAGAATTGGCGCAGCGGGTCAAAGCGATCTGCCCCGATATCAAAATCATCTTCGCTTCAGGCTATACCGACAATGTGATTTCAGAACACGGCATTGCAGATCCTGAAACCCCGTTTCTACCCAAGCCCTTCCGTAGCCAAGTACTGGCGAAAACTATCAGTGAACTTTTACATGCCTGAGTTGATTGCCGTGTAAAGAATCAGCTCTCTTCATTTCATCGGCCCAAAATACAAAAAAGCCCGGCCTGTAAAGCCGGGCTTCTCATGTCTTATTAAGAGATTTCAGAAATCAAATCCACGCGCGACTTTCGGTTTCTTCTCTGCCTTCGCATTATCTGAACCGCTATCCGCTTCCCCGGCGTTGCTGCCCTTGGTAATGCCTCTGAACATCAGGGCAAGATCATCCGGCGTATCTGAACTTCCCTTGGCTTCGTCTTCAGTAATCAGATTCGCCTGCGTCAGTGCAAACAGCGCCTGATTGAACGTCTGCATTCCGTAATAGCTTCCTTCTTCAATCGACTTCTCAATCGCGCGCGTTTTATTCTCAGCAATCAGCTGTGAAATATTTGCCGTGTTGACCAGAATTTCCTGCGCCGCCACACGCCCCGAACCGTCAGCGCGCTTACACAAACGCTGGCAGATAATCGAGCGCAGGATTGCCGAAAGCTGTGCACGGATCATGTCACGCGCTTCAGGCGGCATGGTGTCGAGAATACGGTCGATGGTTTGAGTCGCGTTATTTGTATGCAGAGTCGCAAACACAAGGTGGCCGGTTTCTGCAGCGGTAATCCCGAATTTGATCGTCTCCGGGTCGCGCATTTCACCCATCAGGATGATGTCCGGATCTTCACGCAACATCCCGCGCAATGCTGAAAGCAGTGAACTGGTATCAATGCCCAGCTCGCGCTGGTTGATCGTCGCCATTTTGTCTGCATAAACAAATTCGATCGGGTCTTCCGCGGTAATGATATGCACCGGCCGCGTCTGGTTCACACGCTCAATCAACGCGGCAAGCGTTGTCGATTTACCCGATCCTGTCGGTCCGGTTACGAGGACAAGTCCGTTTTCATTATCTGCAATCTTGTTCAGAACCGGCGGCAATCCCAGCGCTTCAACCGTTGGCGTTTCATACGGAATCAGTCGCATCACGCAACCCATGTGCCCGCGCTGCATGAACAGATTGACACGGAACCGCGCCAGTCCTTCAATATCATACGAGAAGTCCGCCTCCAATGTTTCTTCAAACAGTTTGATCTGCTTTGGCGGCATGATCGGAAAGAGCGTGTTTTTCATCTCTTCATCTGTTAATGGTGTGGCTTCAGTCGGAAGCAGATCCCCGCGGATGCGGAAGAGCGGAGGCCGACCGACCTTCAGGTGCAAGTCACTGCCGCTTTGACGTTCGAGCTCACGCAGACACAGATCCAAATCCATAAAGCGTTCCTTTATTCTGCCAGACTGCTTTTACCGCAGCCATCCGTTTTCCCCGACATTGTCTTTTCAAATATACTCTATAATAACTTTTCAACCCGTCTGCCTGAGCAGCAGGCAATGATTGAAAACCGTTATCGTTCTTCCGCATTTAAGGATTTGGCAAAAGCCACCTCCTGTTATAACCAAAGTCAGGCAATGCGAAAAGGAAAATCCTTTGCATTCTTGCGTTGCATTTGCCCACGCCTCAACGATATCATATTGTGTATATGAACGATCAAAACAAAACCATAGCACCACACCTCTGGCTTTACGCCCCACCTGCACTGGCAGCTCTGCTGGCACTGGCTGCTTTCTTCTGGCTCAGTAGATCGCACGCGCCACTGCTTCCGCAGCGGCTTCCCGGCGCTGACAGTAACGCTTCTGCCAAAGCTGAAACGAAATTTAGCGATACTGCATCCCAGTGTAAACATATTGCAGGATCAGGCAAGCCGTCAGCCGACCAATCGGCACCGTGGCCATGCTTTCGCGGAGTAAAGCGTGATAACGTTGCGCACGCTGAAATTCCTCTGGCAAGACACTGGCCACAAAACGGCCCGTCGAAACTCTGGTCGGTTCCGTTGGGCGAAGGCTATGCTGCTGCCGCTGTCAAAAACGGGATTGTCTATGTTCTGGATTATGATGAAGACAACAAGCGCGACACCTTGCGCGCACTCTCGCTTGATAACGGACAGGAGATCTGGAATCAATCCTATCCGGTCAAGATCAAACGCAACCATGGCATGAGCCGCACGATTCCGGCTGTGACAGACAAATACGTTGTCACCCTTGGGCCGCGCTGCCATGTGCTATGCGCCGATGCGATTTCAGGAGACAAACGCTGGTTCATCGACCTGCAAACTGAATATGGCACCAAAGAGCCACTGTGGTACGCAGGCCAGTGTCCGTTGATTGATGGTGAAAACGTCATCCTCGCGCCAGCCGGAAACGATGTGTTACTGATGGCTATCGACTGTGCCACCGGAAAGGCTGTTTGGAAAACACCAAATCCGGATGGTTTGCAGATGAGCCACGCTTCAGTTATCCCGGCAACGTTTTATGAAATCGACGGCTATTTATATCCGGCTCTTGGAGGCACCGTTTTTGTCCGCAAAGACAACGGCAATCTCATTTGGACAACAAAAGAATTCCGCGCCAAGACCATCGCCCCGAGTCCTGTCATTCTCGACAATAACCGCTTCGTCCTCTGCGCAGGTTACGGCTACGGCGGCATGCTTTTTCAGGCGAACGCCACGGACGAACCGACTGTTATCCGCACGACCAACCCGCGGCAGTTTTCTTGTGAGCAGCAGACGCCGGTTTATTGTGACGGGTTATTGTATTCTGTTTTGCCAAAGCCGCGGCAGGAGCTAACGTGTTTTGATCCGGAACTGAATGAGCTGTGGACAAGCGGGCCGGTGCGGACATTCGGGCTCGGGCCCTATCTGATCGCGGGCGATCTGATTTATCTTGTTGATGATTCCGGCTGGCTGACACTGGCGCAAACCGGAAAAGACTGGTATCATGAACTTGCGCGGGCAAAGGTGCTTGAAGGGCCGGACGCATGGGGACCGATCGCTCTCGTCGGCGGCAGGCTGATTATTCGCGACACGCACCATATGATCTGTCTCGATGTCTCCGAAACTAACATCCGCTAGAAAAAATAACAAATGAGAAAACAACTGTAATTTATTCCCGAACATCATATTTGGAGATTTTATGCGTATCTATCAGTTCCCTTCAGTGCTCTTGGTTTTATTGCTGACCATTTTGATCAATCCAACCGGAGCGGATGATAACGATCATTCCGGATATCTTGAACCAATTTCTGTTTCATCCGATATGACAGTTCAGAAATCCGAGTGGCTGAAGTGGCTCCTCAACACGCCT
>QKHZ01000217.1 GCA_003249795.1 bacterium
ACAAGAAACTTCCAGATAAACTCGCGATAGGCTTTTTTCTCTTCCGGTGTTTCACCGCCGCGTGAGGCGACATCTTTGCCGATCATGATGCAGCTGTTGATCACCTGCATCGCCGGTTTCTGTTTCGGCGTCACCGGCGGAAACGGCATAATGCCAAGGTCGGCCGGATCAACGCCGCTGCCCTCAAGTGAAGTCAAATCGTTTCCGTAAAACGGGCAGATGGCAACATCACGCCCCAGCCGCGACATAATATCTTTATCCACACTGGCAAAGATGCAGCCCTCAATCACGTCATCCGCAGCTGAGAGTCGAATGGTACGGCCGTCAACCTCGACACATCCCTTTTGAATATCGTCTTTCGAAACCGTAACCGGCGTATTCGTTTCCTTATCCAGAATCCATGGTTCCCAACGCAGGCGGTGGTACAACCGCATCGCGGCAATCCCGCCCTCGTCAGAGACATTACACCTCCACTTGACCGGCGCGTAGCTCAAGTCCTCACCAGTGTCGGGCGCGATCAGATCCTGATCCTGCTCACCGAAGGTATATACCTTTCCCGTCTTGGGACTGGTACGATCCTGCACGATAATGCTGCTGCCGGTCGACGATACGCACATCGCCATGATAAATGCGGAGTTCTGCAGAACGACCCCCGGAGTTTTCGTTTCATGGTTATAAACCCGGCGGCACCACTCGATAAACTCTTCATGACTGCGCGGCGGCTGCATCGGATCAAGCCCAGCCTTCGCCAGAAGCGTTCGGCTGAAAAAGACACCTTCATAAGTACAGACCCCCGACGGCAACGCATACGGAACGCCATCAAACGTAACCATCTGCCGCAGAACCGGATCAATCTCCAACCACGGCTTCCACTTCACCTCATCCGGATCGAGTTTGCCGTTTTTGTCAGGCGATCCGTCAGGCAGAAACTTCTCTGTTCCGTCAACACGAACCCCGTCCTGCCCGATCCACTCCGACAGCGGGTACGCCATCCCCTGCGGCACAGCCAGACGAACATCTGCACGAAAAAGATCGGGACCCTCATTCGACGCCATCCCGATACTCAGATTTGCCCAGTCACCGGCACCCTGAATCGTAATCCCAGCCCAATACTGCATCCCGAACTCAGGGTTTTCCTCAAAGAGCTGGCGCATCTTTGGCGGCATGGTATAGCTTTGCAGATAAACCCCGCCTCCGATGCGGATCGGAAACTTCTTTTCGACATCTGAAACCGGCGCTTTCTCCAACACCTGTATCTCGTTTCCCGTATCCTCTGCCGACGCCACCGCTCCGCAAACCAACATCACAGCAGTCACAAGCACCACCCACCCCACAATCAGACCGATACGGAATGAATGACTCACGCAGAAAGCTACCTTCCCTGATAAAGAAACGGAAGTTGCGGCAGAAGTCGTCGACATACAGGTCCTCCCCAAAAGCACATAACAGATTACAAATAAAAGAGTTAATAATTTTAATCAATCGAAACACTCAAGAGATTGCTTAATCCGGCAACAGCATTTTCGATAGCCTCTTTTCAAATCCATTCAAAACATACCGTAGAAATTTTGAAATGCAAATAATTTTTCCGATATATATTATTTGGTTATCTATCGCTATATTGTTGTTTTTCAAATACTTAAGTTTGTTTTTTTGAAACTTACTTTTTGTTAAATAAAGATCATATCGAGTCAAAATATTTCGAAATTCATTAGCACAAACCCAACATTACAAGCCCTCTGCCATGCAAAAGGCTCCATCCCTGCACCCTACCCGTAGCACACGCGTTTGCACCTCTAGCCCATTCCTAGCCCATTCCTAGCCCATTCATTATAGACAAACACTTCATCATCACAAACAAAGCCCAATCGCTGTAATTTTTATTTTTGATGTTTTTATTATCTGTTATAGTGTTGTTGTTTTTCTGTTTGCGTTGTTTTATTTTGTATTTTTACTTTTGTTATTTTACTTCTCCGTTTTCATCACATACACTACAGGTGGCCCCCAATAGAGGATCATTGACAATGGCACTGTCCAGAAAGCTACAGACGATTGCCGATTCGCAGCTCGGATACTTCACCGCCGCGCAAGCTGCAGCCGCAGGATTCGGCAGTCAACTGCAGTCATACCACGTCAAACAAGGGCACTGGAATAAGATTGACCGGGCGCTGTTCCAGCTTCCCGGCTACCCGAGCGATCAGGAGAGTCACGAAAGCGCACTGATCCGCTGGAGCCTGTGGATGGTTGGCGCCAAAAGCAGACAGAAATCCGTCACCGTCAGCCACGATAGCGCCCTTTACGCACACGGACTGTCCGAGCAGCAGCCAGAAGTTATCCACCTGAGCGTGCCGCCCGTTCAATGGAACAAAGAAGAAAAAGCTGGACTAAGCTTGCACCGGCAGGATCTGCAGACGCACGAGATCATCCGCCGCAAGGGCTACAGTATCACGACACCGGAAAAAACATTGCGTGACATGAAGCCGGATCTGCTGCTGCAGAAAAGCTGGACGCAAACGGTAACTCTCGCGCACAATAATAATCTGATTACAGACCAAAACGCGGACACACTACTTGCAGGAACACCGGATACAAGAGGGAGAATGGCGATGCATCTGCAGAATCGATATGCCCAAATAGAGAACCAAACAGCTCTATCGGATCATCATATGCTATCTTCGTCACCGGCCTGTCCGGCACTGATGACCTCACACCACATGACACAGACACCTGCAACGAAAGTAAACATATCAGCGACCAGCACAAGCAAGCCTGTCAAACGCAGCGGACTCATCGGCAGCACACAGGCCTTTACGCTGGTGGAACTGCTTGTCGTGATGGCGATTATCAGCATCCTCGCATCATTTCTGATGCCGGCAGTGCAGAAGGCACTGGTGATGTCGAAACAGGCATCGTGCATGAATAACGAAAAACAACTCGGGCTGGCGATGGCGTCATACATGAATGACAACAGCGGCTGGTATCCCAACGCTTACGTTTCAACAAGCTCAACGTGGGGAGTGACACTCTGCCCGTACATGGGTATCGAAATCAAAAGCGGCGTACTGGTCTACACCAAACTGTTCGACTGCCCCGGAGACGATCGGGAAATCGGCGACTCTGAAGACAGCCGTGCAGCCCCGAACTCCTACGGCATGAACGCAGTCCGGATCAACAATGGTGCCATCATTGATGGAATCTTTATTGAGAACGCAACCTGGAGCAGCTACTCCTCCTCAACATCAACAGTCGGCCATTATATGGGTAGCGTCCACGAGAGTTGGGTTCCCCGCCCCTCGCAGACGATGGTCGTCGTTGACGGCGTAAATGGATCGTCTGGCAAAAAATCCAGCTTCCGGGCCTATTGGGCACCGGTCTTCACCCGAGGCTTCCAATACTCAACTTACGATATGACAATACAAACGCACAACGGGGCAAACAACTACCTATTCTGTGACGGACACGCGGCAGTCTATACACCCGAGGCCAGCGTCGGCACCGGCAATGTAGACGGATCATACCCGGGCTATCGCGGCATCTGGAGCAAAGTTCCAAACGACTGAAAATATTCAAAACAATTTCATTTCATTTTTCTGTATTTACCCGTGCCGAATCCGGCATCCTACTTCAGAAAGGGAACACATGATTAGACGCGCCTTAACAGCAGCAGCCGTTTTCCTGTGCGGCCTGACGGCTCTCATGCAGTCGGCTTCCGCAGACGTCGAGTGCCGCTACATCCGGTTTGAAAACGTCATCCTGCCACGCATGGAGTATGCTGAAATCGAAGTAATGGTTAACGGCAAGAATGTCATGCGCGGACGCCCTGACCGCATCGGCGGCGGGCTTTACGGCTACACCATCTACGGCCGCCAGAACACATCACAACAAGCCCAGCGGCTTACCGATGGCGGTGTTGATCCGGACACCCCGATCTGCGATCCGTACCCGCGCGAATACGCTCCATATTGCACCATCGACCTCGGCGAAACCATGACCGTCAGTTCGCTTATTCTGCACAGCAAGCGCTATGACATGTGGCGCAAGATGGCGGGCAAGCGCGGTTACTCGGGCGTGGTCGACAACGGCATGCGCATGGTTACAACCCTTGATGAAAACGGCAAGGTCCTCACCTGCCAGTTGATCGACACCTTCGCAAAAGAGTATGCTGACAAAAAAGGCGTCATCGACATCCCGCTTGCTCCGCAGATCGACGGCATTGTCGGCAAGACCTTCGCTCCATCCGCGCGCGTCTGGATGTCTGCAGCCGACCAAATGCAGCTTTTAAAACAGGCTGAAGTTCAGGAATTTAA
>QKHZ01000123.1 GCA_003249795.1 bacterium
GGAGCGCTTCAGTGGCGTAAAAGCACATACCGCTGAAAGCCTAGGCATCGGCCTGAAAACGCTCTATCGCAAACTGGAGGAATACGGCCATTCTGGTGAATAATCTCATTACAGTCTTTTTCGTTTCTGCATCGATTTGTGACAAATAAAGTATTTGCGAAACTCTTCTTTTCTTTATATGATCAAACAGTCAATTTATCGGTAATGTCCGAATTTGAAACGCGATTCATGGGGTTCGCGATATCTGTAATGACGAGCTTGTGTTAAGGAGTGGCAAATGCGCATTGTAACCCGCGGTGATTTTGACGGTCTGGCCAGTTCTGTATTAATCAGTTGTTGCGAAGAGATTCGCGAAGTCCGGTTTGTCCACCCCAAAGATGCGCAGGATGGCAAAGCAACTGCCGACAGCGATGACATCGTCATCAATCTTCCTTATATCGCCAACTGCGGCCTCTGGTTCGACCACCATGTCTCAGAAGAACGGAAGCTGCCGGAAAATTACAAAGGCCGCTTTGAACTCGCCCCAAGCTGCGCACGGGTCATTTATAATCATTACAAAGAAACACATGGCGATAAACTTGCCGGATTTGACGAACTTTTGGAGGCCACAGACCGTCTGGATTCAGCGAACCTCACCGTCGAAGATGTCACTAATCCCGAAGGATGGATTCTGTTGGGCCTTACCCTTGACCCGCGCTCGGGACTCGGACCGGAATTTCAGAAATACTTCCGGTGGCTGGTCGAATACATCAAGGAACTTCCTCTTGAAAAAGTCATGAAGCATCCGGAAGTGAAATCACGCACTGACCGCGTCCTGCACGAACAGGAAGAGTTCAAGGCAATTCTCTCAAAGTATGCCCATCAGGAAGGCAATGTCATCATCACCGATTTCCGAGACATCGCAGAGAAACCGGTCGGCAACCGTTTCCTGATTTACACCATGTTCCCAGAAGCGAACGTGGAAATGCGCTTATTTAAAGGCTTCATGGGACGGATCATCGCCGCAGTCGGCCACAGCATCTTCAACCGCACCTGCAACATCAACATCGGTGATCTGCTGAAACAGTATGGCGGCGGCGGCCACCGTGGCGCAGGCACAGCGCAGCTTGAGCCGAATGAAGCGAACGCGCAAATCGGTGAGATCCTTGAAATCCTGCAAACCAATGAGCCTGTCACAGCAAACTCATGAAGATAGAACTCGCTAAAACAGCCGGCTTCTGCATGGGAGTCCGGCGCGCAATGGATCTGGCTCTCGAAACGGCCCGTCAGAAAGACGGGCCGGTTTTTACGCAAGGGCCTCTTATCCACAACACGCAGGCCACGGACTTTCTGCGCTCACGCGGAATTAAAATCGCAGACGAGAATAATCTCCCGGCTGCAGGCACACTGATTATCCGCGCACACGGAGTCAGCCCTGCCCTTTACCAGAAACTGGCAGAATCAGGGCTGGAAATTATCGACGCGACCTGTCCTCACGTGGTTGCCAGCCAAAAACGGATTCAGAAATATTCGGCTGAAGGCTACGAAATCATTCTTGCCGGAGACCCGAACCATCCGGAGATGCAGGGACTGGCCGGACATGCCACAACACCAGTTTACCAGATCAGTTCTGTCGAAGATGCGCAAAATGTTCACCCTGCTGGAAAAGTCATCCTAATTGCACAAACAACATTCCATCAGAAGCTGTACGCTGAAATCACGGACGTATTAAAACAGCGATTCCCGGATATTGTCGTGTTCAATTCAATCTGCAACGCTACCGAAGAGCGGCAGAATGAAGCGCGGCACCTTGCCGAAGGCGCCGATGCGCTTGTTGTTGTCGGCGGTAAACATAGTGCCAACACGACCCGTCTTGCGGAAATCGGACGCCAAACAGGAAAACCAACATTCCATATCGAGACGTCGGAAGAACTGAATCCGGACGATTTCAAGCACATTCATACCGTCGCCGTCACTGCCGGTGCCAGTACGCCCGGATGGATCACCGAGCAGGTCATCAGCCGCCTGTCCTGCATCAATGAACAGGGCGCATCCGGCCGCGTCAAGATGTGTTTACGGTGGCTTGTCCAATCCTATGCGTTCACCGCAATCGGGACAATTTTCCTGACTTTAGCTATCGGCGCTATGGTAAAAAATCCATTTCCCCGCTGGTTTGCACTCGTCATGACCGCGACCTACGTATTCACCGCTTACGTTTTTAACCGCAAGTCCCCTGCAAACGTTCCGCAGGAAAATCTCTCGCCCACAGACCGTTTCTTGCGGAAAAACAGGTTCACACTCAAACTCGCCGCAACGCTTTCACTGGCCATCTGCCTGCTTTGCGCATGGCAACTCAGCCAGAATGCGCTTGAAGGGCTCGCAATCGCATGCGCAGGTGCAATCATCTACTCGATCCGGATTCTTCCACACCGCTTCAGATACAGGCGGATCAAGGACCTGCCTGCATCAAAGGATTTATTTGTTGCTGCGGCATGGGCATGCGTACTGTCCGGTGCTGTCGCGGTTTCGGGTGAACAGGCCTCGGAGTGGGAAGGAATGCTGCTCTCCGCAATTCCGGTATTTATCCTGATCCTGTCGCGCACAATCCTTCTCGACCTGCACGATATCGACGGTGACAGGATGATCGGCAGGGAAACTCTGCCGGTTCTTCTTGGAAAACAAAATGCTCTGCGTCTTGCCTTCGGGCTGGAAACCATTCTTTTTCTCTATCTTGCAACGCTTTATCTTCTTCGATATACCATGATCCGGAGTGATTTCACACTGCTGCTCTGCATTCTTCCGGTGTGGGGCGTGATCCTACTACTACGCGCACGACCGGTACGCGTCATGAGTGATATCCGAAATCTTGTCTGGACAGACACGCGTCTTTACCTCGCCGGATTGATCTGGCTGTTGGGGATTTTTCTATGATTATCGCAGGGATTGATGAAGCCGGACTGGGACCTGCCCTTGGCCCTCTTTGCATTGCATGCGCAACCCTTCGGATTCCCAGCGCGATTGACCCGGCAGAACCATGGGACAAACTGCAGGATGCAGTCAGCCGCAAAAAGGAAAAGGTTCTCGACCGCCTCACGGTCGCCGACAGCAAAGAGGTGTTTGAAACCGGCTCCACCGCCGCCCTTGAGTGGACGGTATTGCCGTTCTTTGAACTCGGCTCTATTAATAAAAAACTGCCCAAAACGCGCGAAGCATTTCTCAAAGAACTCGGAGCGGACAACGCGGCAGAAGAAATCCGGTCGCTTCTCTGGTATAAAGACGCGGTCTGGAAGATCCCGGGCAATGCAGTCGACCACCCGCACGCACCGCACTGCCAGATGCTGAAAGATACCTTGAACCACGCCAACATCATAGCGCTGCCCATGCGGATGAGCGTCCTGACTGCCAGCATGCTCAACCGCCGCTTTGCCGAAGGGAAAAATAAATCCGAAGTCACCCTCGCGGAAGTCGGTTCACACATCCGCCATTTGGCAAAAAGCTATCCGGGCGAAGTCATCCACCTGATGGTCGACAAGCAAGGCGGCCGCAACTATTACGCGCCGTTTCTGATGGATCTGTTTCAGGGAGCGTGGATCGAAACGTACTGTGAGGGACCGAATGCATCGGAATATGGTTTTCAGGACGGCGGGCGTGAAATCCGCGTGCGCTTCCAGCCCAAGGCCGACCGTGACGCGTTCTGCGTCGCCCTTGCAAGCATGGCGGCAAAGTATGTGCGCGAACGGCTCATGGAAGACTTTAACGCTTGGTTTTCCAAGCAGATTCCGGGTCTGAAGCCGACAGCCGGCTACCACGGCGACGCCCCGCGTTTTCTCAAAGCCATCAAGATGCTCTTTGAAAACGGAACAGTCCATAAGGATGAGCTGATCCGGCAGCGGTAAAATTGCCGTGCCGCGTTTCACCGAGTTGCAGCAACAGCGGGCTTCCTGATCCCGACACGCAAACCGCTCAACCAACGCACAAGAAAAATCAAGCTACAATTGATTGTAATTACCGGCCAATCCGGCTATGATAGATAAATCAATATAATTTTGAAATCGTCTTTTGACGACACGGACTCAGAACATAACCCTGAAGGAGAAAAAATGGCTGCAAAGAAAGCCTGTGGTAAAGCACTGCCCTACAAGGTCAAGGATATTTCCCTTGCCGCTTGGGGACGGAGTGAGCTCAATATTGCAGAACACGAAATGCCGGGACTGATGGCAACACGCGAAAAGTACGGCAAGAAAAAGCCGCTCAAGGGCGTCCGCATCATGGGCAGTCTGCACATGACCATCCAGACCGCCGTCCTGATCGAAACGCTGGTCGCTCTCGGTGCCGACGTGCGCTGGGCTTCCTGCAATATTTTCTCAACACAAGACCACGCCGCAGCAGCCATCGCCAAGGCTGGTATTCCGGTCTTTGCCTGGAAGGGCGAAACGCTGGAAGAATACTGGTGGTGCACCGAACAGGCTCTCACATGGCCAAACGGCAAAGGCCCGCAGCTGATCGTCGACGACGGCGGTGACGCGACACTTCTGATCCACCGCGGCTATCAGGCGGAAAACAACGCCAAGATCCTCGATGAGAAAACAGACAATGAAGAGCTCCAGATCATCAACAAGCTCCTGAAATGCATGCTCAAGAAGAACAAGAACCACTGGCACAAAGTCGTTGAAGAATGGAAAGGCGTTTCGGAAGAAACTACCACCGGCGTCCACCGCCTCTATCAGATGATGGAACGCGGCGAGTTGCTGGTTCCGGCGATCAACGTCAACGACTCGGTCACCAAGAGCAAGTTCGACAACGTTTACGGCTGTCGCCACTCGCTCGTCGACGGCATCTGCCGCGCAATGGACGTCATGCTCTCAGGCAAGACCGCGATGATCTGCGGTTTTGGTGATGTGGGCAAAGGCTCCGCTGAATCACTTGCAGCGCAGAAGTGCCGCATCCTTGTTTCAGAAGTCGACCCGATCTGTGCGCTTCAGGCTTGCATGGCCGGCTACACAGTCTGCACCGTTGAAGACGCACTCAAGACCGCCGACATCTTCGTCACCACAACCGGCAACTGTGACATCATCACCGCCGACCATATGCGCAAGATGAAAGACCAAGCCATCGTCTGCAACATCGGCCACTTCGACAATGAAATCCAGGTCAATGCACTGAAGAAGACCCCGGGCGTGAAGATCACCAACATCAAGCCGCAGGTTGACATGTACACATTCAAAGACGGCCGCTCGATCTATCTTCTGGCTGAAGGCCGTCTGGTCAATCTCGGCTGTGCGACCGGCCACCCGAGCTTTGTCATGTCCAACAGCTTCACCAACCAGACACTGGCACAGATCGACCTGTGGACCAACCGCCGCGAAATTGGCGTTTACCGTCTGGACAAGAAACTGGACGAAGAAGTCGCCCGCCTGCACCTGAGCAAGCTTGGCGCCAAACTCACCAAGCTGAGCCAGAAACAGGCTGACTACATCGGCGTTCCAGTAAACGGCCCGTACAAACCGGAACACTACCGCTACTAATCCAGTCTACTCATTATTACAACACAGGCGGCATCCACAAAAGGGATGCCGCCTGTTCATTTTTTCAGCACAAAAGCCATATAAACAGATTAACCCAAACAATTAAAATCGCAATCAGCATTGACACACTGCCATATATGAGAGATGTCCTCTTTTGACGGTTTATCTCATCAAGTGCAGACATTTCGGAATCACTAACACCATCCGGGATTGCATAGCCCAACGCCCCCCCCTCAGCTTTTTCAGCCCAAGCATATCAACCACATAATAATCTGAGGGTAAGGCGCAGCTTTTTTTTAGAATTTGTTCATACTTAAAATTAAGTGCCTGTCGACTGAACCAGCATTTCATATAGTAAGCGAAAAATGCAAACGCAATACCAAACGAAACGATCCTGAAAATGAGTATTATCATAGAATTCTCCCCAACCCGAATCGCCCGCATCGTGGTAAACAAAGCGACGCCCTGCCAAACGAATCGGGCAGAGCGTCACATGTTTTTTTATTAACTACTTATAAGCGAATTAGAAATCGGCTTCTGCAAGCTTGTCCAGAATCTGCTCGGAGGTGAAACCGAACTTCTTGGCGAGTTCTTCGGCAGGACCGGAAGCGCCGAAGCCTTCCATCCCGACAAAGATGCCGCGGTCGCCAAGGATGTCTTCCCAGCCCATCCGAACGCCTGCTTCGACAACAAGACGGTTTTTGAAACGCTTGGGCAGAACCTTGCGGCGGTAGCCTTCGGGTTGCTGCTTGAACAGATCCAGACTCGGCATCGACACGACCCGTACGCGACGCCCCGCTTCGCGCAGAATCCCTGCGACTGTCAGTGCAAGGTGAACTTCACTGCCGCTTGCGATGAGAACGATTTCCGCAATTCCTTCCGGATCAAGCTCTAGGATATAGCCACCCTTGAGAGTATCCTTTGCCGGAGCAAACTGTGTACGGTCCAGCGTCGGCAGGTTCTGACGGCTGAGGGTCAGAACAGTCGGGCCATCCTGCTTGGCAATCGCGTACTGCCATGCGTAAGCGGTTTCATTCGCGTCGCACGGACGGAACAGCGTCACGTTCGGCATGCAACGGATGCTGGCAATCTGTTCGATCGGCTGGTGGGTCGGGCCGTCTTCACCGACAAAGATGCTGTCGTGGGTCATGACAAAGATCTGCTGGAACTTGGCCAACGCAGCCATCCGAAGCGCCGGACGCATGTAATCCATAAAGACAAAGAACGTCGAGCTGAACGGGATAAAGCCGCCGTGCGCGGACATGCCGTTCATCATCTGGCCCATCGCGTGTTCACGAACGCCGAAGTGGATATTGCGGCCGAGGTAGTTTCCAGCGCCGACAAAGCCGGGGTACTTGCCTGTCTTGATTTCGGTCTTGGTGCTCGGAGCCAGATCAGCAGCACCGCCAACCAGTTCCGGCAGGATTTCACCGAATGCGTTCATGACCTTGCCACCGCTGGCGCGGGTCGCGATCTTTTCGTTTGCGGCAAACTCCGGCGTTGCATTTTTCCAAGACTTCGGCAACTCGCCCTTCATCACGCGGATGAATTCTTTGGCAATCGCCTTGTGCGAGCCTTCATACGATTCCATATCGCTGTCCCACTTGGCGCGGGTTTCAGCCCACTGGGCGCGGACACCGTCCATCGCTTTTGTGACTTCTGACGGAACATAGAACTTCTCTTCCGACCAGCCCATGTTCTTCTTGGCCGCCAGCAGTTCGTCCTCACCAAGCGGTTCACCGTGAGCGCTGGACTTGCCTTCCTTGTTCGGAGCGCCACGGCCGATGCGGGTGTGCGCAACGATCACGCTGGGCTTGTCTTCGACGCCCTGCGCAGCAAGAATCGCATTGGCGATTGCTTCCATATCGTGGCCGTCGATATCCTGAACATGCCAGCCCATCGCTTCGTAGCGGGCGTTGACATTTTCCGTAAATGCAAGGCTGGTATTGCCTTCGATTGAGATTTCGTTATCGTCGTAAAATGCAATCATCTTGCCCAGCTTCAGGTGACCTGCAAGGCTGGCCGCTTCAAGGGCAACGCCTTCCATATTACAACCGTCACCCATCAGAACATAGGTGTAGTGACTCATCACATCGAACTTCGGCGTGTTGTACATCTCCGCCAGCATCCGCTCGGAGAGTGCCATCCCCGCAGCAGCAGCAAAACCTGCGCCCAGAGGACCGGCAGTAAAATCAACACCCGGAACATCGCCAAACTCAGGGTGGCCCGGGGTGTGACTGCCAAGTTGGCGGAACTGTTTCAGGTCATCAACACTGAGAATCCCGGCAAGCGCGAGCATTGAATACAGCAGCATCGAACCGTGGCCAGCTGAAAGAATAAAACGGTCGCGATTCCACCATGTCGTCTCTTTAGGGTCGATCCGCAGAAAACGGGTCAGAAGAACGGTCGCAATTTCAGCGCAGCCCATCGGCAGGCCGGGGTGACCACTGTTAGCCGCCTGCACACCATCAGCGGACAGGAAACGGATCGTATTGGCGATTTTTTGCGCAACATCAGGCGCAATCGGGGGATATGAATGGGTCGGCATGCAATCTCCTTTATTTCAATTCAAAAAGGCCATAAAAAAAGATGCTCCCGCCTCGCATCAGCAAGCAGGAGTCTTAACAATTTAATATGCTAAAGATACCACGAAGCGCGTGAGTCAGTCAAGCATAAAAGATCGCATGAACGCCAAAAACGATCATTTGCAATCAATAACGATCATTCTGTAATTTTCTTTTCAAAACGACCCAACTTATATGCAAATAGAAGGATCATGCTTATAACCTGACTATTACCACTAGAGTTAGTATTGACTCAAATGCGAAAACGAAGTAAATTATCCGGATCATTCGTAGGAAACATACGGTTATCCTTTTTTAGTTTCCGCACAAAATGAAAACAGAAAACAAGTTGCGTTTTCACAGGCAATTGATTGTATGAAAAAAGTTGGCGGGCTGTCACGATTACGTATAGATGAAAGACTGGTGCCTGTCCGTGACAATATCTGTCGAATTAAACGATTGTTTAAAACGTGTTCATAGGAGGAGGTACCATGAACGTCCCCCGTTTTCTCTTTGCTGTTGTCGCTTTGGCCATCTGCTCCGTCTTCGCGTGTGCAGAAGAGACTGATACCTTGCTTGAAACCGGAACGCTGAAAGTCAGCAGCACCCCGATGGAGTGCGTCGTCAGTTTCCGCGGCAACCGCTACGAAAAAGACCGTGCCGTCATGACCTTTGACAATATCCCGGCCGGGCAGTACACCGTCGGCTTCTCCGCAAACGGCAAAACAATCCAGCGCGGCGTCATGATCCGCGCAGGCGAAACAAGCATCATGTTTGGTAATATCGACAGCGGTGAGGAAATCAGCACCCCAACTGCGGTACAGGAAGCGGCCACGCCGGTTCAGGGGGGGATCTCTCCGAATGCGGTTCCGGTCGAAGAAGCCGACACCCTTTTCAGACTGGCGGAAATTTATCGCGATGCAATGAACCCGTTCCTCAAAACCAACCGCTATCGTGAAGCCGAAGCCATGTACAAAAAGATTCTGGAAAAGTATCCGCACAGCGACAAAGTCGAATTCTGCCACTACCGCTTGGGCGACATCTACGAATCAATGTATATTCGCAATTTCAATCAGGCGATTGTAGAATACAAGAAGGTTATTGAATACAACTTCGACACGGCTCTGGACGTACGTTTCCGTATCGCCAAGCTGTATGAAAAATCACTTGGCGACAAATCCCTGGCACGGGAATGGTACGACCTGTCGGTCAAGTACTCCCGTAGCGACGACATCCGCAGTAAAGCGGCTGCGCGCTCGGAAGCATTAAAGAAAAAAGGGTTCTGAGTCAGGCTTGATCGTGCAAGCCGGACGTAATCTGGACGACTCCAATGCCGGAACAGCCTTCACTTCACGGCCGACCGTATATCGGCATCATGTTTGACTGCTGTGGGGTATATGCCCGCATCTACCGCAATAAAGAGGGAACGGCCTATGTGGGACGCTGCCCTAAATGCATGCGGGAAGTCAGGCTCAAAACCGGAGACGGCGGAACAAACACCCGTTTTTTCCACGCACAATAGCCCTGAAACATAACATGATCTTACAGAACATCATCCGCACAGCACCCGCGTGCGATAAGTACGATTGATTCATAGAAATATAAAGAAACGGAGAGAACCCTTGGCACTGTCTGATTGGGAAGTCGGCAAAGGCCAGCGCAGCTGCTCGGTCACTGGAAAGTTTTTTGAAGATGGCGAGCACTACCACTCTGCCCTGCTGGAAACCAAAGACGGCTTTGTCCGCCACGACTATAGCGAAGACGCATGGGAAAAGCTGGAAGACAAAAACCAGTTCTTTTCCTTCTGGAAAACAAAAGTCCAGGCCGCGAATGAGAAGAGCAAAAAGCTTGTCATTGATCTCGACGCCTTTTACGCTTTTTTCTGCAATCTCGCAAAGTCAGAGGACGAAAGCAAAATCCTGTTCCGGTATCTGGTGGCGCTGCTGCTTGTCCGCAAACGTGTTCTGCGGCTGGACAAGATCGAACATCCTGAAGGCAAACAGGAAACGCTGTTTTTGACAGACATGCGCACAAAAGAACCGATTGAGCTCGAAACACCGCCACATAAACCGGAACAACTTGTCGAAGCGCAGGAAACGTTGAACCAGATCTTCGACTGCCAGATCAGCCCCGAGGATTTTTGACGCGAACGTCTGATTTTCAAAAAAAACTTGGATCGTCAACACACAACCTTTTTATAGAAAATATATTGATACCATGCATGCATCGCCCCCGAAAGTATCGGGAAAAACCGAATGCGAAAAAAATCCGAAACATTTTTGTTACTTCTGCCAAAAAGCGTAAACATCCATTTTGTAGAACAATTTCTTGGAATTCGTGAAAAATTCACTTGTTGTTGCGTCCGATAACGGTTATTTTATAGGAGCCGACAAGTAATATATATTATCGTTCCGAATGCGTTCTTTTCAGATGGAATAGAAAATGGGGGCGGTGGCATATGAATGCCATTGAAACAGTTCTTCTTCGTAAACAATACGGCTGGTTCTTCTCGCGCGAAAAGGTTCATGCTCTTGATGGACTGACGCTCAATGTTCCAGAAAACACCATCTTCGGGTTTCTGGGGCCAAACGGGGCTGGGAAAACAACCACCATCAAGATCCTGCTGGGCTTGGTTCTGCCCACCAGCGGTGAAACCCGCATCTTCGGTGCTGACTCGCAAAGCCAGAATGTCCGCGAACGCGTCGGATATCTTCCGGAAAACCCGCGGTTCTATCCACACCTGACTGCGCGCGGCTTCCTCGTCTTCTGCGGAAAGCTGATCCACCTTGACCCGATGGAGCGCGCAAAGCGTGCAGACATGCTTCTTGAACGCGTCGACCTGAAAGACGCGGCTGAGCAGAAGATCAAAGGGTTTTCGCGCGGGATGCTGCAGCGCGTCGGAATTGCGCAGGCGCTGATCGGTGATCCTGATCTTGTGATTCTTGACGAACCGATTACAGGGCTTGACCCGATGGGGCGGCGCTCAGTCAAGCAGATCCTTGTCAGCCTGCGCGATGAAGGAAAGACGATTTTCTTTTCCTCGCACGTGCTGTCTGATGTTGAAAAGATGTGCGATGTGATTGGTGTTTTAAACCGGGGGCGTCTGATCGACTCGGGCTACACCAAAGAAATTCTAGGTGAAATTGGCGCCGACATCTGGGCCGAAAAAGTCAGCGGTGACGCCCTGCAGAAAGCAGAAGCCATCTGCAAGTCAGTCACTCTTAAGGATGGCAAGTTCTGTTTCTCACTGGACGACATGTCCAAACAGGAAAAGCTGGCGGAACTCGTACAGTCCGGTGGCGGTAAAATTCTTGAAGTCGTGAAAAATCGTGAAGATTTGGAAGAGTTCTTCCTGCGCCGTGTACAGGAAGACGAACAAAAGAGGAATGAAGGGAGAATGGAATGAGCGATATTCTGACCGTCGCCCAAAGCACGTTCGGGCGGTTTGCGCGCATGAAGGCGCTCTATCTGATTTTAGTGCTTTGCATCGCGGAAGTGGCAATCAGCAGTCTGTACAACGAATTGACCATGGGACTCGACAAGGAACTGATGGTCGACTGCTCGCTGGCGATCCTGACAATCGTCGGGCTTCTGACAGCAATCGCCGTTGTCTTTGAAAAATCACGTGAACTGCAGGAAAAAACCGCACAGTTCATTCTGACCAAACCCGGCGGGCGCAGCTCGTTTATCTGGGGCAAGTTCTTCGGTATCGGCTTCTTGGCTGTTCTAAACATCGGGATTATCACCGCGGGTTCTCTTTGGGCTTACCAAGTCAACTACGGCGAGTTTAACTCCGCAATCATCAACGCGGCAGTTCTGATCCTTGGCGAATCGCTGGTGCTGATCGGTGCAGGGCTTGTGCTTTCGATGTTCCTCTCCGACACTCTCGCAGCCCTTGCGACTTTTGCTGTCTTCTTCCTCGGCCACTCGCTCTACATGCTACCTCGCTGGAGTGAAGGCGCGATCTCCAACGCGATTTACTACATTTTCCCAAGTTTCTACAACTTGGACATTAAGACAGAAATCGGCAGCGGACTGACCGTCTCCAGCGACTATATCGGTTGGGGCATTGCATACGCGGTTTTGTATGCGCTGGCTTTATCAGGTCTGGCAACATTGATCTTCAGCCGCAAGGATATTTCCTGAGGATCGGTTAGGCCGGAAATACCATTCCTGCATTTGGGGAATGGACATAAAAAAGCATAAAGCACAAAGGATAAAACCATGAAACATACACCCTTTATCTCAATCATCATAATGATTGTCGGATTCGTCGGTGCAATCGGGATTTCAGCAAAGAAGCTGATGCCGATGCGCCCGGACATGTACCCGAAAGAATCGCAGGATCAGCTTGAGCGCGTCTATATGCCTGTCCTTGGCATTGACAAGTTCTATGCAGATATCCAGTGGATCAACCTGATTCAGGATATGGGCCAGGCCATGCTCAAGGAAGGCAACCAGAAGGAAGAAAATCCTGAAGCCAAAAAAGACAAGGCCAAGTACTTCTACCGCCAGCTTGACCGCCTGACCAACCTGTCGCCGAACACTGATATTTTCTACACAAACGGTGCAATGTACATCTCGCATGACCTGCCGGAAAAAGCGATCGAGCTTCTCGAAAAAGGCGACAAGTACAGCACCGTCCGTAACTGGCAGCGTGCCAACTACTGCGCCTTTATTCAGGACAAGGTGATCGGCGCGCGCACGCAGGATGATGCGGCCAAAGCGCTGATGATCCCGAAAATCATCCAATACCTTGAAACCGCCCTCGAAAACAATGACGCACCTGCTTACGTTGAACGTGAATGGCTGCGCAAACAGGCGATTCTCAAGAACATCGAAAACGATGAACTCGGGCAGCTTCAGCTATGGTACGACCACTACCTGAGCAAGGTCGTTGACACCACATCGGGAATGGCTGGTGAAATGGCTGGCGAAAATGGCACCCCATCACAACCGTACATCAATGAAATGGATCAGGCATCACAAACACTCCGTGATGATATCATGAAGAAAGCACAGAAAATCGCGCTGGATATCTGGAACAGCCGCACCGGCGCCAATGCAGAAACGAACAAGACACTTGACGGCAAACTTGCACAAGTAAAAGAAATCTTCAAGGCAATTGCTCCTCAGGGACACTACAGCCCGGTATCACTTATGCCGTACAACGCAGGCGACAAATTTGATACAGCTACAGGCACCCCGATCAAGGTTTTCGGCATCTGCAAGACATGTCAGGCAAAGGGGATCACAACGATCCTGCATGGATCGTACTGCCACGTCTGCGGCGAAAAAGCAACTGCGGATGAGGAAAACAGCTCTTGGTGATCTGATTTTCAAGAAATATCTGTACTTCTTGATGAGATTCAAAGAGTTAATGTTGTAATATAACCTGAGTACAGGGCAGGCCCTTCTGCGGATGCCTGCCCTGTTTTTATAATTTATAATCTTGGTCGAAAAAGACGGACTAAGCGTCATAATATCAGGAATCCACAGGGGAATTTTATTATGCCGTTGATGACAGAGTGTGCCCTCGCAGAAGTCGTATTGCGCCGAATGGGAGCAAAGTGGTTTATCGGTCTCTGTCTCGGAGCAGCAATTCTGCTGTTTGCAATGGCCTCCACGTCAGGTCCGGATATGGCCGAACAACTGCAGATTAACCAAACACGCTCTTTCGATATTATCAGCCTCGTCGGCATTCTGTTAACAGTCATGCTCTGTGCAACGGAAATCCCCTACGATATCAGCCAGCGCATCATGCTGATCCTCCTTGCCAAGCCAATTGAGCGGTACCAGATTGTCATTGGTAAATTTTTGGGGATTGCGGCTCTCACAACAATTTTCATCACAAGCTGCAGCCTGTTTGTTGTTCTCGCACTGTGGATTCAAGGTCTTTCTCCAGACATGGTGTCTGCAAAACTGTTCTGCCTTTCCTTCTACAGGGTGATCTCTGCCTGTGGCATTGCGATTCTATTCAGCACCAATCTCTCTGAAATCCCATCAATAATCCTGACACTGATCGGTGTCTGCCTAGGCCATATTATCGCGATTTTCAACCCACTGATTATAGGAACCTCATTGCCCGGTGTCGTCAAGCTAGTAATGTCCTTCCCGCTTTATATCGCTCCCGACCTTCAGGACTTTCAACTACCGCATACGTGGATTAACATTATGTTCACAGGGCAGATCCCCAAAGTCATGGTCGAGGGAATATCCACAATGGATGAATATTTAATCCCGAGTTGGCATTCAGTCGCCGCATCAGGGATCTATATCATCGCATATACGGTTGCTTATCTTTCGTTTTCGATTTTTGCATTCAAAAACAGAGAGTCAGAATAATCGAGCCTGTGTTCATATCCATAACGTATTTACAATAGGCACGATTGAAGAATGCAATATTATTCCGCTTTGAGTAACAGGAGAGATGTATGCCCCGGAACGCCACAACCAATAACCGGATCATACTGATATTGCTGGGTCTATCCTGCATGAGTGTTGTTCTGCATATTCTAGTTAAGCCAAAAATTCCGATGGTTTCATTCGACGACAAGCTGAGTTTACAGAGCCCCTTTTCGTCACCCAAGGCTCAGGGACCGACTACTGTCCAAAAACCGAAGCCTGTCCCACCCAAGCCAAAAGTCACATGGTCGGACGATCCCAAAGGATTTCAGGCGCTGCTTAGCAAAACAACTTGGACAGAACTCTACTCGGATGATTTCAACAGAAGCACTCTTGGCGACAACTATGAGTTGATCCCGGACTCGGGACTTACATCATGGCACCTCATCGGCGGAAAATTACGCATTGCAGACTCCAGCGGCGGCAACAAACTCTTTATTTGCACGGCCGAAGATTTTTCCGGCGATCTCAAAATGACTTATGAATGCCGTTCGCTTCCCTGTAAAGCCGTATCCACAGACCTATCCGCATGTTTCGGTCTGACGGAAAAAGATCGCAGCCCTCTTGCATCAATCCTCTACCGCTTTGGCAGCTTTGAAAACACGCTAAGCGGCATCGGTATCGTGGGAATGGATAAAGTCACCATCACAAACGATATTGTGTTGAAGACGAATGTTCCATACACTGTCACAGCCATTCGACTTGGCAAATACATTCATATGGAAGTCAATGGCCACGTTGTCGCCAGCGGTTATCCCAAGCCAGAGCTAAAATACCCCACGGGTAAAGACGCTCCTCGTCAACACATTGCATTTTATGCCTACCGCGGGATCATGGAGTTTGACAACCTGCACATCTACCGTGGCACTGTTCAAAAATGACCGACACGACATGAATAATTGCGAATTGCCTAACCGGCCCCATGCCCCACCTTCCTATTTCATTTATAATGTCCTCAAAAATCGCCGCATGGCTCGCTCATGAAAACTTCTGTTTGGAACATGGAAATATTCTTGGCCTTTGACGGCGAAGTGGGGGGGTATGAAAATAAAACTATTTGATTTTGGACAAAATATGCTAGACAAAAAGCCATGAATTTATATAATACGAAACCTCAACGACAGGAATGAAAACATTCCCCTGTAGCTCAGTTGGTAGAGCAATGGACTGTTAATCCATGTGTCGCTGGTTCGAGTCCAGCCGGGGGAGCCAGATTGGACATGTCGAACCCTGTATTTTCGGGGTTCGACTTTTTTTATGTATATGCAGCGTCAACGGGTTAGAGAATAGCATCGGAAAGGCAAATTGACGGTCTTCTGCTGAGGC
>QKHZ01000186.1 GCA_003249795.1 bacterium
GGTGACGCGCCTCGCCATCATACACAAACACCACTCCAAGCGGGTCAGCCTCTGCACGCACCACGCCGGGGATCTCGGCCAGATACCGGCATAGCCGCATACATTCAGCCTCATCCGGCTCATTCAGCCGCACCGCCACGCGAATGCCCTCGTCCAGCGTCCGCTGCAGGCTCTGCACATGGTCGCTCGCACAAACCCGGCCGTTGTCAATAATCGTCACCGCATCGCAAATTTCTGACATTTCACTCAGGATGTGGCTGGAGACAAATACAGCCTTGCCTTTGTCCGCTAGCGCACGGATCAGCCCGCGCAACTCGATCCGCGCACGGGGATCAAGTCCGGCTGCCGGTTCGTCAAGGATCAGGACATCCGGATCATTAATCAGAATCCGCGCCAGACTCAACCGTTGTTTCTGCCCTTTACTGAGCCCTGCAACCGGACGCTCCAGCAGCGACTCAAGACCGGTAAAATTAATCACCATCTCCAACCGCCTCCGCCGACGCGCCGGAAGAAGCCGATATGCACGCGAATAAAAATCAAGATATTCTGAAACGATCATATCGCGGTAACTGTCGAGATAGTCCGGCATAAACCCGATCCGGGGGCGGGCGATATCGGGATAGTTCAAGACAGACACACCATCAAGCAGCACGTCGCCCTCATCCGGCATATCAAGTGTCGCCATCACGCGCATGGTCGTGGTTTTACCCGCGCCGTTTGGCCCGATAAAGCCATGGACTTCACCGCCGCGGATTGTGAAGCCGATATTGTCGACGGCCTTGACGTTACCGTAATAACGCTTTAAACCAACAACCTCGACGCAGACTTTTTTGACTGAAGATGCATTTGCCTCCGGCATCTGCCATCCTTTCTTCGTTATAATTCAACTGGATCAATCCGCAGGCGACAAACAGAATCACACATTCTTACGGAGCCAGAGCGACATAGTAATACTCTTTCGACAACGCCTGCGCCTCAACACCACCGGTATCCAGATACGGCAAGCCGTCCACCTTCGCATAGACCTGCCAATGAAGGGCTCGATCACTCCGACTCATTTCGCCAATATTAGCATGCGCTGTTTGCTCAGATATGTTAACGGTAATACTCTGGCCTGGATCAATCGGTTCAGTAATCCCGAACACCCGTTTTACCTGCCCGTCCATGACGCGGATATCCGCATTCTGCACGGTAAACGGCAGGTCATTGCGAATTGTGACGCGCCCGTTTTTTACTTCCCCCACATGAATCCCCATCCGCACGGCTTTCGGACTCATCGTATACAAACCGCGATAATGACGACTGGCCAGCCACCCGTCCGTCAGATGCTGATCTTTGGTCAAGTCCATTGAGTACGAAACCTGATTGGCATCATCATTCCTGTGCCAAAACGGAGTCACCGCCACATCCGGATCGTAATGCAGACCGCCCCCCGGAGCCATCCCGGCATAAAACCCCCGCTCGTCATACACCATTCCCTGATTCAAATCCGGCTCATGCATAAGGACTGCGCGCTGGTTCATCTTGACGCCCAAGCCATCACCCAAAACAGAAACGCACACAAGAACCACCATCCCCGCAAAAGCAATCACAGGAGCTGTCACATAAAACCAGGCTGCCTTCTTTTTCCGGCGCAGGACAAAAAAGTTTACCGGACCAATCATCAATGCCAGCGCCAAAGTAACGCCAGCATACCCAATTGTCGGAACAGAATGGAGGCGTTCAAACAAAGACTGATTCTCATTTGCTCCCGTTAATAACGGTTTGAAGGCAGATTGATCGCCCATAATTGATCGTTGTTCAAAAAGGCCGGTGTGTATTTTCTTCAAAACACCTATATTGCCATATCCTTTTCGATACCTCGCCGGAATGATATCTGATAATCCGGCAGTTTCAGTAGCTACCGACAAAGAAGAAGGCGGCGGTTGCATGATATTCTCGAATCCGTCAACCATACTCTTCGGCGGAAGAAGACTCAATAATTTTAAAGAGGAAGCGACATCATCGCCCCAAACCCATAGCGTTCCACCACCGTAAACAACCCAGCGCCGGAGTGCCGTCCTGCTTGCTGAACTAAATTTCTTCACCGCATCCGCACGCACAACAACAACACCGTTCATCCCCAGATAGCTGTGCCACTGCGTTGCAAACTCCTTCGGATCGACAATATCAACCCTTTCAATATCAGAGGAACTCCCACTCGGACACGCGACAACCACCTTGCCGTCGGTATCACCTACGTTAACAATCGTATAACGATACGAAGAATAGCCACCGATATCGTCATTCAGGTCTTCTCTCAAGCTGCCATCAACCCAATACGACACGTCATACGCATCCAGCAGATTGGGAATCACAATTGAGGTCTCGGTTCTCCCCGGCGGGACGACCAATTGTTTGCGAATATCAATATCTGGCCTGTTCCAACGTCGATTGGTGATCCGGATCTCACAATTGCGTGAAGTATTCGTCCGGTTCAGAAAACGAAAATCAACAGAACGACATGTCAGCTTGCGTGCGCTGACAGGACTATTGCATGTCACTTCAAGACCAAGGCCAAGATCTTCACTGGCCAATGAATCCTGCCCCGATAGAAAAATCAGACTGGCCAATATCAACAAAAACGACACGGACAACATTTGCCGCGTTCTGATCGCTTTATGTATTGGCAAACGGTTCACACATGATTGCTTGATCTGAATCAAATTCATGACAATCCTTTTCGCCATAAGATGACGGACAACTTCACGCCAGCTGCTCTGCCAGACTTTCCGGCGCCGCGCGAGAGAGCTCCGGCACATCTTTCAGAATCGCTGACACCACACCGTCAGCCGTCTGTCCGTCAAGTTTTGCGGTATAGTCGAGAATAATCCGATGCCGCAGCGTCGCCAGCGCAACGTCCTTGACATCCTCAAACCCGACTGTCTGCCGACCGTTTAAAAATGCACGCGCACGCGATGCCATCGCCATCGCAAGACCTGCACGCGGGCTGGCACCATGCCGGATGTGGCGAGCGGCTTCGATCTTATTGTGATCGCCAGCATGCGTTGCCTTGACAAGACGGGCGATATACTGCGCAACCGGTTGCGACAAAGGCATCGACTCAATCACCTGCATCGCCTGCCGGATTTCCTCAAGAGAGAGGATCGGCTGAAGCGCCGGCAAGTCGCCGCGCCCGCGTTCCATCAGGATTTCCGCCAGCGCGTTTTCATCCACATCCATCACAGAAAGTTTAAACAGAAAACGGTCGAGCTGCGCCTCGGGAAGCGGATACGTCCCTTCCATCTCGATCGGGTTTTGTGTCGCCATTACGATAAACGGATCGGGTAGCGCATGGGAGTTGCCAAGAACCGTGACGCGGTGTTCTGCCATCGCCTCAAGCAAAGCCGACTGTGTTTTCGGGCTTGCACGGTTGATTTCGTCGGCAAGGATCAGGTTGCCAAAAACCGGGCCTTCGTGAAACTCGAAATCACGCGAACCGTCCTGTTCACGAATCATGTAACTGCCGGTAATGTCCAGCGGCATCAGGTCAGGTGTAAACTGAATCCGCCGCGCACTCATGTGGCACAGCGACGAGAACGCCCGAACCATTTGCGTCTTTCCCAGCCCGGGCAGCCCCTCCAGCAGCAGATGCCCGCGCGCCAGAATCCCGGTCATGAACTGACGGATCAACTCGGGCTTACCGAGGATCACGCGGTTTAACGCATCCTCCACCGCCTTCAGCTTGTTCACCAGCGCCGCCACATCAACAGACTCAGTCATTTCCCACCTCCTTTGTCAACTCTTCAAAGTATCGGTCTGCGGTCTTGCGCGCACCGGGCCCCGGATCTGTATTCATCGCACTGCCGCCGTCAACATGCAGCAACACCTTCCCCGTCGACTGCACAGGTTGAAATTCTTCGGGTTCAATCGTTTCAGTACGCACGCGGCGCTGTCCCAACAGAGCACCCGGGACAAAGCCCTGCCCCGGCGGCAGCATCGTCGGTTTGAAACGGCTCGGGTCGACATCTTTTTTTTCACCAAGCGTCAGTTTCGCATCACCACGACCACGTCCGACACCGCCAGCACCGGGGAACTCCTGCTCCACCAATTGCTCCGTCGAAAACTCACACGCAGACAGCGCCTGCAACGCAGAGGCCATCGACGGGTCCCCCATGCAGGACGAACACGACTGGCAGTTTCCGAGTTGCTGCTGACAGGCTTTCTTCATCGCCTCCGCGAGTTGTTTCAGCGACGCCGGATCAAGTTTTGACAGGCAGCTTGCCGCGTTCTGCGCCATCTGCGAGGGATCG
>QKHZ01000019.1 GCA_003249795.1 bacterium
CAACTTCCAGCAATCTTTCCCATATCCCCTTGTCACGCCAGCGACAGAATCTGCGATGCGTATTCTTCCATCCACCAAACTCTTCCGGCAGATCACGCCATGGCGCGCCGGTACGGAGCACCCAGACAACGGCATTGATGAAGGCGCGGTTGTCTTTTGCAATGCCTCCCCAAACGCCCTTTCTGCCGGGCAAGTACGGCTCAATCATTGCCCATGCGTGATCAGAAATGTCATGTCGATGAAGTTCTCTAGTCATGTTTATCTCCCGATTATGAGACATAATCAGGAGTTATATGAATCTGCAGCCTCCAATTCAACACAAAATAAGATCTCGCGACGACACGCTCTAGGATCTCGCGACGACACGCTCTAGTAAAAACAATTTTGAAAAATCCGGCTATTCGCGTGGGTCATCGATTAGGCTAGAGTTTGACGGTTATAAAAAAAGCTGTTTCGGGAAAAGAAAACCGGTGGCTCTGTTTAAAACAGTCGCCACCGGTCTTGATTTTGATTCTTTCACATTCGTCCATTTCGATTGCTGCTGCAAACGGCAGGACGTGCGGGTGAAGGGCTTATTCCTTCTTGTCGTCGTCGACAACGGTGAAGTCAGCGTCCATCACGTCGTCCGCGCCGCGGCCAGCGCCCTGACCTGCTCCCGGAGGCGGCGGTGTGGGGCCTGCAGCTTCTGGGCCGCCAGCGGCCTGTTGCTGGGCATAAAGTTTCTGCGCCATGGCATGTGATGCGGTTTCGACTTCCTTGAGCGCGGTTTCGATTTCTTCGATATTCTCGGACGTTTTGACCTTCTCCAGCTTTTCGAGCGCTTCATTGATCGGCTTGGTGTCGTCGTCTGCGAGCTTGTCTTTGTTTTCGTCCATCATCTTACGCATCTGGAAGATCATCTGGTCGGCGGCGTTCTGCGTGTCGATCAGCTTTTTCTTTTCTTCGTCTTCAGACTTGTGCTCTTCCGCTTCACGGACCATGCGGTTGATTTCGTCTTCTGACAAGCCGGACGCGTCCTGAATCGTGATGTTCTGTTCTTTACCGGTTCCCTTGTCCTTGGCAGTAACCGACAGGATGCCGTTGGCGTCGATCTTGAAGCGGACTTCAATCTGCGGAACACCGCGAGGAGCTGGCGGGATGCCGTCAAGCTGGAACTTGCCAAGCGTACGGTTACCGTTAGCCATCTTGCGCTCACCCTGCAGCACATGGATGTCAACCGCAGGCTGGTTATCTGCCGCTGTCGAGAACACTTCGGTTTTTTCAACCGGAATGGTCGTGTTCTTTTCGATCAGCGGGGTCATGACGCCGCCAAGGGTTTCGATACCCAGCGTCAGCGGGGTCACGTCCAGCAGCAGCACATCGTGGACGTCACCTGCCAGAACACCGGCCTGAATCGCTGCACCCATCGCGACGACTTCGTCAGGGTTTACACCGCGGTGCGGTTCCTTGCCGAAGATCTCTTTAACTACCGCCTGAACAGCCGGGATACGGATCGAACCGCCAACGAGAACGACTTCGTCAATATCGCTGGGGTTGAGTCCCGCATCTTTCAGTGCGGTCACACAAGGAACGCGCGTGCGTTCGACCAGATGTGCAACAAGGCTTTCAAACTTTGCTCGGTTCAGTGTCAGTTGCAGGTGTTTGGGGCCTGTCTGGTCTGCGGTGATATACGGGATGTTGATCTCGGTTGTCGTAGCAGACGAGAGTTCGCATTTTGCTTTTTCCGCTGCTTCTTTCAAACGCTGAAGCGCCATTTTGTCATTGCGCAGGTCGATCGCGTTGGTCTTCTTGAATTCATCGCAGATCCACTGGATAATGACTTCGTCGAAGTCGTCGCCGCCGAGGTGGGTGTCACCATTGGTCGAAAGCACTTCGAAAACGCCGTCACCAACGTCAAGGATCGAGATATCGAAGGTACCGCCACCGAGGTCGTAGACAGCGATCTTTTCATTCGACTTTTTGTCAAGGCCGTAAGCAAGGCTGGCGGCGGTCGGTTCGTTGACGATTCGTTTGACGTCAAGACCTGCGATTCTGCCGGCGTCTTTGGTCGCTTGACGCTGTGCGTCATTGAAGTATGCCGGAACCGTGATCACGGCTTCGGTGACTTCTTCGCCAAGATAGTCTTCTGCGCAGCTCTTGAGGTACTGCAGTACCATTGCGCTGACTTCCGGCGGGGTGTATTCTTTGCCGTGGGCGTGAACCTTTACGAGTTCGGATGATCCGCCGACAATCTTGTACGGAACGATCTTTTCTTCACTGGCGACTTCGCTGTGGCGGCGTCCCATGAAGCGCTTGATACTGTAAACGGTGTTTTCTGGGTTGGTCACAGCCTGACGCTTTGCGAGCTGTCCGACAAGTCGTTCTGAATCCGTAAACGCAACAACCGATGGTGTAGTGCGGTTGCCTTCCTTGTTCGGAATGACTTTCGCTTCACCACCTTCCATAACCGAAACGACGCTGTTTGTCGTTCCCAGGTCAATCCCAATAATCTTGCCCATGATCTATTACCTCCTGTTCCGGTGAGTCCATGTGCTCATAGTCAACTTGTTGTTAATAAAAGCAATTGCCAATCCACTTTGAGCAAATTTTTAAACTTTATCACAAGTTATTTGCTTCCAATGAATTGCAATTTATCAACTCGAGCCGTAAAACCGAAAAGGAAATCCTTTTGGCGCTCTTTCAGAATCTGATTGTCAATGTGACAACCCTGCACAGCTGCTTTTGATCATGAAAAATCAACCGAAGAAAAGGGTGGAGGGTTGGGTGAAAGCGCGTTCAGCAGGGAAAGTTTTTACAGCGTTGCTTATATTATATTTCGGATAATATGGCCGGATTCAGCCTGATTTTGCAAAAAAAAACTTTTGAGAGGCACCGACACTCCGTACCATACAATAGTATCGGTATCAATATACCGCTAGTGAAATGAAACCACCAGTAAGCTCCCGGGTCGGTTCAAGTCGGGGCAAGGTCTTTCTGTCGGCTGCCAGACTATCTGGCGCTGATCAACATGGATCATTCATATAAAAGAGAATTGTCATGCAAATGAAGCCGGGGCTTGTCCAGATGAAGATGACTGCCGACCCCAAGCAGAATCTGGAACATGCCATCACGAAAATCAGAGAAGCCGCAGCGATGGGTGCCAATACGATCTGTTTGCCGGAGCTGTTTCTGACGCCGTACTTCTGCCAGACAGAAGACGCGTCATGGTTTGATACGGCCGAAGCCGTTCCGGGGCCGACGACGGTGACGCTCTCTGAGGTTGCGCGCGAGCTTGAGGTCGTCATTATCGCGTCGTTGTTTGAGAAACGCGCGCGCGGGCTTTATCACAATACCGCCGCCGTGATCGATGCAGACGGCGTGGTGGCGGGGATCTATCGCAAGATGCATATTCCAGACGATCCGGGATTTTATGAAAAGTATTATTTCACGCCGGGTGATCTGGGGCCCGGGGTTTTTGACACGCGCTACGGACGGATTGGGGTGCTGGTCTGTTGGGATCAGTGGTATCCGGAGGCCGCGCGGATGACGGCAATGCGCGGGGCTGACCTGATTGTATATCCGACGGCTATCGGCTGGCAACCGGAAGAGAAAGAACTGTTCGGCAAAGCCCAGCGCGAGGCGTGGATTGCTGTGCAGCGCGGGCACGCGGTGGCAAACGGTACGTATATCGCAGCAATCAACCGTGTGGGCACTGAACATGCAAAAGACGGCTCCGGCACCATAGAGTTCTGGGGATCAAGTTTTCTGTTCGATCCGATCGGGAAGGAAGTGGCTCTCGCCGGTTGCGCGAATGAAGAGATTCTGATCGGTGTTGTCGACACGGACCGCATTGAATGTATCCGCCGCGCATGGCCGTTCTGGCGTGACCGACGGATTGATGTATATGGCGAGCTTCTTGAACGCTATGGTGACCGCTAGCGCTCGAGCAATAATCTTGGCCGGAGTTAGCCGGTATGTGTTTTGCATAATAGAAATGCGGATGAGGTTTTCGGGAAATGAAGATCCTGATCGTGGAAGACTCACGCGTGACGAGGCATATCATCATGAATGGCCTCAAGGAAATGGGTGAGTTTGAAATTCTTGAGAGTTGGGACGGCACGGCAGCCTTACCGCTGCTGAAAGACAATCCCGACATCGGACTGATCCTGACCGACTGGAACATGCCGGTGATGGGCGGCCTTGAGTTTGTCACTGAATTGAGAAAAACAATGCCCAAGGTTCCCGTGGTGATGATTACAATTGAGAACACAAAAGAAGATGTCATGCGCGCCATCCGCGCTGGGATTAACGGGTATATCTCCAAGCCGTTCAGTGCCGAGACGCTGAAAACCAAGCTCAAACCGTTTCTTGATCCGTCGGGTGCCAGCGGTGAATAAGGTTTTTCTTCACTTGTCTATGAACCAAGATAATAAACCGGCTGGGTGATGACAGCTGGTTTTTTTAAAGCAATAGAACCAGAGAAATGAACTG
>QKHZ01000070.1 GCA_003249795.1 bacterium
CCGGCAGCTTTCCCGCCTGCCGCAGTGATTCGGCCTCTTTGAGTTTGGCTGAACCGGTCAGTGCATGGGTTGGAAAACGCGACGAAAATTCACCCAGCAGCTTTGCTGAAAGTAAAAAATCTTTCTGTGCGGTTGCCATATCGGCTCGCGCAAGAAGCGCCAGCGGCGCAAACTCACCGTTTTGCACTTTCGCCAACTCTTTTTCCGCTTCCGGCAACTTGTTCAGCTGTTGCAGTGATCTGCCCAGATAATAGGATGCCGTCTGCAGCATCGCCTTGTCGTCGTTTGACAGGTCATCGCGTTTTTCCGCAAGAACCAGCAGCGGCTGGAATGTCTTGATCGCGTCTTCAAATCGGGACAACTCAAACAGGCAGCAGCCGTAACGGATGCGCGCAAGCGAGGAAATGTCCTCGGGCGCTCCGCGGCGCAGGACTTCATAATAATCCACCGATGCCTGTTGGAATTTCCCCTGACTGAACCGCGATTCACCCCGGCGGAACAGGGCGAGCTTGACGCGGCTGTCATTCGGATACAGCTTTAAAAAACGGCTGAACTCGTCTTCGGCTTCAACCGGAAGCTTTCGCGACAATAGACCGGAAGCATAATCAAATTGCTGGGTTGACGGCGCGAAACGCCCTTCATCATCACTGGCAGTTGTCGGCGCCGAAGGCTGAGCGGTTTCGGCAGCATTGGCTGTCGAGAACAATGGATTGCACACCGGTGTGAGAGAAGCGGCGGCGAGAACGGCTGCCGCAGTCAGTGCGGGCAGTGGCAACCGCGCAGGTTGCCGCAACGGGTTTCGGCCTGTTTTGTCTGTTGAGCCAGACTGCAGCGTATGGCGCCTCATCCTCACTGCTCCTCAGGCAGGGAGCTGAAGAAGACCCGGCGGATTTTTGCATGTGCGCAGAGATCCATGATCTGGACAACAAAGCGGTGTTCGCATTTGCCGTCGGCGCGGATGATCACTCCCGGCTCCCCCGTTGCCCCTGGCATGCGGGAGAACTCGGCCAAGCGGTTAAGCCTGCGCTCAAGTACTTCGAGGCTAACCTTCTGACGGTTGACGAAGCACTCGCCTTTGTCGTTGAGGTTGATCATGACATCCAGCAGATTGCGCCGCTCAGGCGTTCCCGACTGCGCTTTGGGCAGTTGGATGTCCAGCTGTTTTTCTTCCTGTACGACTGCGTATGCAGCGACAAAAAAGACGAGAAGGATAAAGACGATGTCAAGCATGGGCGCGATTTGAAACTGACTCTCACCGCCGCCCCCGCGGCCGCCGAGATTCATCGCGATTCTCCCTGCTTTGCGGGTGAAATAAGCTGGGTGGTTTCTGTCACTGATCCGGATTCATTTGCATGAAGCGGCGCAAAGCCGGAGGTCGTCGTCAGTGAATCGTCTGAGCCGCGCCGGTTTGAGGAATATCCGGAAAGATGCAGTTCGGCAAGCGCTGCGGCAACTTCTTCCGCTGCAGATTCGACTTCATCGCTGATCCGGCCAACACGCGAAAGGCACAGAAAATGTGCCGCCATCGCCGGAATCCCGACCAGCAGCCCGACAGCGGTGGTGATCATCGCTTCACCGATGGCACCGGTCATGAGAATCGATTTCGAGCCTTCGGCCAGTTGCTCAGCGCCCATGACGTTGAACGCCTTGAGTAACCCCAGCACTGTCCCGAGCAGCCCCAGCATTGGCGAGAGGACACCGATGTTGGCCATGTAGTTGACCCGTTGGCGGATTGTTCCGATCCCGCGGCGGCCTGCGCTCTCCATCGCCGCGTGGATGCGCTCGAGTGGATGGTTGTGCAGCTTCATGCCGGGGAGGATGGTTTGTGACAGAAGGCAGGGCTGCACCATCGTCTTTTTCTGCGCGGCTTCGACATCACCTGCGGCCAGATCGTCAAGCACTTTGCGCAGGAGGTCAGCCGGAACCATCCGGCGCCCGTTTGTGGTTAGAATCGTATGAAAAACGATGGACAGCAGAATAAAAGTCAACCCGCCCAGAATGACGTTGATCTCCCAGCCGTATTGCAGCATTTCAAAAAAGGTTTTGCTTTCCGATCCGCTCTCTTCTGCCGCCAGAAGCGTGCCGGTTGATGCCGCGATTGTGAGTCCGGTGAAAATGGAATGAATGGTTTTCATCTTTTTCCTCATGATCAAAGCGTCACGTTTATGCGCAAACCGTGTTTTGCCGTATAAAAGAGGACGCTGGTTTCCGGTTTATCAGATATACATTTTTATTTTGGTGACATCCCGGATTGTTGGTTTTTTCCTTATATAATAGGTGCAAATCCCCATCATCAGGACAATAAATGGAATTGTAGGCCGGGGGTATGCCCTGTCAAGGAGAAAGAAACCCAAGGATTCTCAGGAAAAGATCGCAAGAATCGCAGCCAGTGCCGGAAATGACAGGATCGTACTCATGCAGATCGAACTGGCTGCCAGCGGTTCGTCGCCTCCCATCTGTTCGGCCATAATATAAGACGCTACTGCTGTAGGACATGCGGCAAACAGCAGCATGATCAGCATCTGGTCGTGACTGAGTCCGAGTAGCGTTCCGATTGCCCATGCTGCCAGCGGCAAAACAGCCAATTTCAGAACAGACGCTAACATTGACTGCCACATGCTGCCGCGCAGACTGGAGCGGGATAATGATGCGCCGATCCCCAAGAGTGCCAGCGGCAGCGACATCTGTCCGAGTCCCTGAAACGCGCGTCCTAGTGCAGTCGGGATCGGAATCCGGATCGAGGCGGCGATCAGCCCCAACATGCACGCGATAAACAGCGGATTTTTAAAAATATGGCCGATCAGGTTTGCGATTGAGATCTTGGTTCCGCTCTGGCATTGGGAGGTCAGGATTACGATTGCCAGAATATTGTAAATTGGGATTGTCGGGGCGATTGCCAGAAGCGCCATCGCCTGTGTCGAGTCAGTATTGGTGGAACCGGCTAGTGCATAGCTGACCACAGGGATGCCGACAAATGCCAGATTTCCGCGAAATGCCGCCTGGATAAATGCGCCCCGAACCGGCCCGCTGTAGCTGCGGATTCGGGTGATGACATAGGCGGCAAGCGCTGTCAGTAGAGTCGCGGCCATCAATCCCCAAAAGATGTTGAGTGCCGGCCCTGACTCAAACGGGCTGCTTGCGATTTTGTGAAACAGGAAAATAGGCAACCCCACCCAAAACACAAGCCGGTTCATGCCGTGAGAGATTTCATTGGTCAGAAATCCGCTGACACGCAGGGCGGTTCCCAGCGACAGCATCAGAATGACCGGAAAAAGGCTGTTGATGATCTGGATCAGCATGGATAAATCCGTGTTGTGTTGTGAAAGTAATCTCGGATGATGAATCCACAAACAGTGGGTTAGCCGTTCAGGTTCATCGTATCGAATGCAATCCCCAATGGCAAGGTTCTTCTTTTGTGACAGATTCTCAATCAAGCTGGCTGTGGTCGATTCCCGACTGAACTGCTGATAAGATAAGATGGCGGGGTATTGCTGAAGATGGTGACAATAAATGACAATATGTTTGTGTTTTGTCGTGAAATGGAATGAATCTCTTGTTATTTCTATAAGTGATGTGCAAATCAGGTTGTTTTGGGGGTTGTATGCTGCTCTGTTTTAACGAAAGAATAAAAATCAGGTGGAGCTGTATTCTGGTTGCATGAGAGACTCAAGGTCTGAATCAATTGTTTGTATTTGGGCAATGAGTTCATGCAATTTTACTGGATGAATGCTGATGGTAGCCTTAATATAATAGAGAGAAGGTTCTGCTGTAGGGAGCGTTTCAAACTCATTGTTTGTGGCAGGCCGTGGATTTCGGTTAGTAAATTGTTAGTGTAAAATAATCACCTTCTCGCTTTATGCTAACATTAATCTAATTGTGAGCGCGTATGTTAGGGTTATATTCGCGTTAAGGAGCATACGCATATGGCTAAACATACAGTACTGATCGTAGAAGATGAACGGGATATCCAGGAACTTGTGCAGTATAACCTGCAGAAAGAGGGATATCGTGTTGTTACGGCCTCTACCGGAGAGGATGGTTTAAAGCTTGCGCGCGAGAAGTCTCCGAATCTGTTGATTCTTGATCTGATGCTTCCGGGAATCGACGGACGCGAAGTTTGCCGAAAGCTCAAACAGGATCCGGAAACCAGCAAGATCGGAATTATCATGCTCACCGCCAAGGGCGAAGAGTCTGATATCGTCGTCGGTCTTGAAATCGGGGCAGATGACTATCTGACTAAACCCTTTAGCCCGAAGGTGTTGCTCGCAAGAATCCGGGCTCTGCTCCGGCGGCTGGAAGACAAGGCCGAAATGCCGGTACAACAGGTTGCCGAGGTTGTCGAGATTCATGACATTGTGATTCATCCCGGACGGCGCGAGGTACTGGTGCAGGGTCTTCCGGTTGAGTTGACAGCCACGGAATTCGGTTTACTGCAATACCTTGCAAGAAGACCGGGCTGGGTTTTTACCCGTCAGCAGATCCTGAATGCCGTCCGCGGTGACGAGGTGATTGTCACAGACCGCGCGGTTGATGTTCAGGTGGTTGGGTTGCGCAAAAAACTGGGAGAAGCTGGGGATTATATCGAGACAGTTCGTGGAGTCGGCTATCGTTTCCGCGAATAAGTTCAAGAAAATACCGAGCCAATCAGCCGTTTGCATCTCAAGCGGCACTAGAAATATTCTTTTTCAGGGGCTTGCCGGTTGGCAGGCCCCTGTGCTTTTGTTAGGCCATTTTCTATGTCATTTCTTGAACGAATATCAATCAAACACCAGAAATACAGTTAAAAGTTAAAAAACAGCAGTCACCTACCCCGAAAAACACGGGAAAAACCTTAAGTCCGAAAAGCTATTGAGCTTCTATTCTTTCCCTAACAATTTCCTAACACAGTATGGGCATAGTTAGCAGTGTTGAAATATGAATGTTTTATCGATGGGAAATACAAATTTTGATTAGAAGGCTGTAGAGGCCAAAAAAATTGTCAGGACAGTGTGTCAGGACAGGGAAAAAGAAGGAGAAGTTCAGATGAAGAAACAAAGTTCGTTGTTGCGCCGCATGGCGCTCGGAATGGTTGGGGTTGCGCTTGCAGCATGCGGTATGGTTCAGGCCGAAGAAACAGTCGTGATGGATGGTTCCACCACAGTCGGCCCGATCGCCAAGGCTTTTGCTGAATATTACCAGAAGCAGAACCCGGGTGTGAACGTGACGGTTAGTGAATCAGGGTCGGGTAACGGCGCCAAGTCGCTGATCAACAGCGCCTGCCAGATTGCAAACATGTCCCGTGCAATGAAGGACAAGGAAGTTGCAGCTGCCAAAGAAAAGGGAATCAACCCGATTCATCACGTCATCGCCATGGACGGAATCGCAGTTGTGGTTCACCCGTCCAACCCGGTGAAAGAAATCAGCATGGAAAAGCTGCATGACATCTACACCGGCACAATCACCAACTGGAAAGACCTCGGCGGCCCGGACAAGAAGATCGTTGTGATCAGCCGTGACACCAACAGCGGTACCTACGAAACCTTCGAAAGCCTGGTTATGCACAAGGACAAGGTTACAGGTGATGCTGAAGTCGCAGGCAGCAACGGCCACGTCAAGCAGCGTATCGCCAAGACTCCGGCTGCAATCGCTTACCTCGGCGCAGGTTTTGTCGACAAGTCGGTCAAGGCTCTGACTGTTGACGGTGTTGACGCAACTGCGGAAACCATTGCTTCGAGCAAGTATCCGATCTCGCGTCCGCTGTACATGGTTACCAACGGTGAACCGACCGGCCACGTCAAGGCGATCGTCGAGCTTTGCTTCACCGAAGCGGGCAAGAAGATCATCGAAGACATCGGCAACGTTCCTCCGATGAAGAAGTAGTTTGAATTGAGGCGTCGGCACGTCTTCGGCGATCACTTGCCGAAGACGTGACCGGCTCCTGTTTTTATTGCCACCCGAAATTGAGTCTTTTCTGAAATAACAGAATTCAAACAGTAGCAGACATCAAAACTTTATGGAAATGTACTACAAAAAACTTGTGCGGATCACTGGCGCAGGTCAAAACGGTAAACAAGACTGAGTTTAGAAAAAGAGTAACGTCAACGTGACAATTCACAGAGATCAAGGCGAATCCTTTTTCCTGTATGAATACGACAATGCTGAATACGAACGCATGAAATTAAATGTTCTTGGGGTCATCGCATGCGATTGAATAATTGAATATGTCGGGATCAATGTCCAGCGTAGTAGTAGTAGGGGAGTGATGATGACAACGGATACGGCGCGCCCGAGCCTGATTATGAGCGCGAGTGAAAATAAGACAAAGTATTATCTGAGCAAGCTCGGAGAGGCTTTTCTGTTTCTGGTGACTTCGATCGCGTTGCTGGCGGTCGGCTTCATTTTTTACTTCATGATCCGCGATGCGATCCCGTTTTTCTGGCAGATGGGATTTGGCAAGTTTCTGTTCAGTGCCGACTGGTATCCCTCGCAGGAACCGCCGTCATTTGGATGTGCGGCGATTTTCGTCGGCAGCTTTCTGGTTACGGCTGCCGGTGGGATCATTGCTGTTCCAGTCGGAATTACCGTTGCGGTTTGTATGAGTGACATTCTGCCGTTTGGCGTGCGACAATGGGTCAAGCCGATTATCGAGATGCTGGCGTCAATTCCGTCGGTCGCCTTCGGCTTTTTCGCGCTTGTCGTGTTTGCGCCGTTTTTGCAGGAAGCTGGCGGTGCGTTTCTGTGGTGGGCTGCGTGGATTCTGGGTGCGCCGATCGTTTTCTTGGGTGGCGTGATGATTGGTGAAGTCATCGCTGACCGTGCAGGGGTTGCCCGTGAAAACCGGTTGGCCCGTTTAGTCACGATTATTATGACGATGCTGCCCGGGATCTGGATTCTATCGATGATAGCCTCTTCTCTTGGCGGAATTGAAATTAACAGCGGCACTAATGCCTTGAACGTGTCCGTGATCCTTGCGGTGATGGCGATGCCGACGATCATCAGTGTGTCGGAAGATGCACTGCAGGCAGCCGGTAGCGAGTTGCGGATGGCAAGTTACGCACTCGGCGCAACGCGTGCGGAGACACTGGTTCGGGCAATCATTCCTGCCGCATCCAGTGGGATTATCGCCGCGATCATCCTCGGCCTGATGCGGATGGTCGGTGAGACGATGGTGGTCTGGATGGCCTCGGGTAACGCCGCGAAGATTCCAAGCCCCTGGTTTGACCTGACTGAACCGGTGCGGACGCTGACGGCGTCGATTGCAGGAGATATGGGTGAGGCTGACCAGAGTACAGGTTCTGCCCGTTACCACGTTCTATTTGCCATGGCGGTGTCATTGCTGACGATTTCGTTCTTGTGTAATATCGCCAGTGAATGGGCGGTCCGCCGCAACCGCAAGCGTCTGCGCGGTGAATGAGCAATCAATCGTATATTGTGAATTAATAAATAAACGGAAATGGAAAGGCAGGCAGAAGCGGAAGAGAATCCGTAGACGTTTGCATCAATGCTGGCCCCGCGTGTCAGGGCAGTAATCAGAGGGAAGGATAAAGCGATGCAATTAGCGACGCGAAGCCTGCTCAACCGGTGTTTTACCTGGCTCTGCGGGTTGTCTGTGGTATTGATGGTCGCCGCGCTTTTCATGCTGCTGGGACCGATCACGTTCCGGGGTGTGTCGTCGGTGATTTTCCGTCAGACCAGTGAGTTTGACAGGATGGAGCATGATCTGTTTGGACGTGGTTCCGAGGATAAGGTCAAGACTGAATATGACCGGATGATGTCAGCTGCTGCGCCGATATTCGCATCGATGAAGGCGTTTGAGCAGGAACTTGACGGGATGCCATCGAGCCAGCGCAGGGAGTTGAAGGCTGAATACGAATCGTTTCGGGAGGCACTGTCTGAGCTTCTTGGGCCGATTCCGGGATCGGAAAGCTCATTGCTGGCACGAAACAAATACGGCCAGACGCGCTGGGACCGGGCACTGGTGAAGTTTGACCATTTCCGGTATGTTGAAGACTGGGTCGTTTCCGATCATTCCGAAGACGGGATGCTGGTCAAGAAACGCACGCCGCGCGAGCTTCGCTTTGCAGGAACCAAACTCGAAAGCGCATTCAACTATCTGGATAAAGACCGTCTGGCGGAGATCATGCAGCCGCGTCTGCGGGTATATTTGAACTTTTTTACCGATGTCTCGCACGACTCGCACTTCTTCGGCGGAATCTGGCCGGAACTGTGGGGGACGCTGCTTCTGACAATCGGTGCGATGCTGTTTGCGGTGCCGATGGGGATTATCGCGGCGATCTATCTGGTCGAATACGCAACCGACAACTGGATGATCAGCCTGATCCGGATCTGCATCAGTACGCTGGCCGGTGTGCCCAGTATCGTGTTCGGTCTGTTCGGCCTGAGCTTCTTCATCAATACGATTAAGCTTTCAGAATCAAAGAGCGTGATTGCAGGCTCAGCAACGCTTGCGCTTCTGATCCTGCCGACAATTATCCGTGCCTCGGAAGAAGCGATCCGCTCGGTTCCGAACACCTATCGCGAAGCGGCAATCGGACTCGGTTCAACCCGCTGGCATGCAATTACGTCGGTGATTCTGCCAGCTTCTCTGCCGGGGATTCTGACCGGGATCGTGATCAGTATGGGGCGCGCTGCGGGTGAGACCGCGCCGATCATCTTTACGGCGGCGGTGAGTGTCGGAGCCGCTCCCGGGATTCTGGATGTTGCGCACATGCCGACACCGGCGTTGTCCTGGAACGTTTACAATATCTGTACCGAACACGAAGCGGTCGAAGAAATCCGGCACGTGCAGTACGGAATGGTGTTGACCCTGATTGCATTGGTATTATTACTGAATGGTACGGCGATCGTGCTTCGTGCCCGCGTCTCCCGTAAGCTGAAAGGATAAGATAATGAGTGTCGATGTGCAGGAAAAAAATCAAAGCCCTGCTGCTGCCGGAAGAGGGGGTATTACGCTGGGAGCCCGTGCAGCAAGTGCAAAAGAAAACGGAAACGCCCAGCAAACCGCAGGCCGTCCGCATGTGATTGCCGAAGACTGTTCGGTGTGGTACCGGACAACCGAAGCGGTCAAGAAGGTCAATGTTGAGATCCAGCAGGGGAAAGTGACGGCGATCATCGGCCCGTCCGGTTGCGGCAAGTCGACCTTCCTGCGTGCGATCAACCGCATGAACGACCTGATTCCCGGTTGCCGCGTCACAGGCAAGCTTGCGTTTGACGGAACCGATATCTATGATCCGTGCATGAATGTGGTGCATCTGCGCCAGCGTGTCGGGATGATGTTCCAGAAGCCGAACCCGTTTCCGAAAACCATTTTTGACAACGTCGCGTACGGGCCGCGTCTGAAGGGGCAGAAAGGGCGCGCGATTCTGGAAGAGATTGTCGAAAGCAGCTTGCGCCGCTCGGCTCTGTGGGACGAAGTCAAAGACCGCTTGCATGACAATGCCCTGGGCCTTTCGGGTGGTCAGCAGCAGCGTCTGTGTCTTGCGCGCGCTCTGGCGGTTGAGCCGGAGGTTCTTCTGATGGACGAACCGACGAGTGCGCTTGACCCGCAGGCGACGATGCGCATTGAAGACCTGATTGCGGAACTGCGCGACAACTATACAATTATCATCGTCACGCACAACATGCAGCAGGCCGCGCGTGTTTCCGATTTTACGGCATTTTTCTATGAGGGTGTTCTGGTTGAATTTGCTCCGACCGAGCAGATCTTTACGAATCCGCAGCAGCGCTGCACAGAAGAGTATATTACAGGAAGGTTTGGCTGATGTCTGTCCATATGGAACGCGAAGTCAAGAAACTTCGCAAAATGATTCTGTCATTAGGTGCACTGGTTGAAGAAAATCTGGCCCGTGCGGTGCGGTCGCTCGAACTGCGTGACACCGTTCTGGCGGAAAAAACGGCTGCTGCCGACGCGCAGATTGACCAGTCCGAAATCGAAATTGAGGAAGAGTGTCTGAAGGTTCTGGCGTTGCACCAACCGGTTGCGACGGACCTGCGCTTTCTGATCGCTGTCCTCAAGATCAACGATACGCTCGAGCGCATCGGTGATCAGGCCGTCAATATCGCCAACAAAAGTGAACGCATCGCTTCGCACGGAAACGCGGCGCTGATCGACGTACACTTCAACCAGATGGCCAACGCGTCGCGCAGTATGCTCAAAGACGCACTTGACGCGCTGGTGAATTTGGACGGCGATGTGGCTCGTCATGTCTGCAGCTGCGATGATGAAGTCGACGCCATGAAACGCGAGGCGCGTGCCAAGGTGGTTGCTGCAATCAAGGATGACCCGTCAAATACAGAGCCACTGCTGGCGCTTCTGGGTGCTACGCGGAATATCGAGCGCATCGCGGATCTTGCGACCAATATTGCAGAAGATATCGTCTATCTGGTTGACGGAAAGATTATCCGCCACGGGGAAGAAGACTAACTTTTTGCATCAGACGTTTTCGTTCGTTTTAACGGGCTGCCTGTGTAAAAGCGGGCAGCCTGTTTCCTATTTACATCCCTGATTGGAGTGAATTTTAAATTTTTGTCTGTCGCCATCAAGAAAATACGAGAAAAGAGTTTGACTAATTAAATTGCGTGTTTAAATTAAAAGGAGTGATTAAGATTTATTTATATTATAATTGGTAGTGGAAAAGGATTATTTGAAATGCGGATGAAACGAAGTGATGGAGTGGAAACACGGCAAAAACTATTGGAGGCAGCGAGTAATATTTTTGCAGACCGCGGATATCATGACGCGACAGTTGCGGCAATCTGCAAGATGGCGAAGGCAAATATCGCGGCAGTGAACTATTATTTCGGTAGCAAAGAAGAGTTGTATGCTGAAGCCTGGCGCTATACGTTTGAATTGACGCACGAAAAGCATCCGCATGATGACGGGGTTCCGGCCACTGCACCTGCGGAAGAGCGGTTGCGTGGTGCGGTGCGGTCGCTGATGAAACGGATTCTGGATCCGGACAGCCGTAATTTCGACATTGTGCACAAGGAGATTGCAAATCCGACAGGTCTGCTGCATCAGGTCATGACAGAAAGTATCGAACCGCTTCGGAAAAATTTTCAGTCACTTGTCAAAGAGCTATTAGGCGACGGGGCGACAGAAGAGATGGTGATGCTGTGTGAATGGAGCGTACACAGCATGTGCCTGGGCGTTATGTTCTGCCGTGAGCCAAAATATCCGAATTCAAAAGCGAATATAAAGAATATGCCGAAAGTCGGATGTCCGAAAACCCGAGAGGTGTTTTTATCCATGGGTGTTGACGCCCTTGTCGATCATGTCATGCTTTTCAGTCTCGCCGGAATCAAGGAGTTCCGCAAGCAACTGGCAGGTGCAGTAAGCTAGTCGGTGCTTTCCAATAAAAAATCGTTTGAATGACTCGACCGGGTAGCAGGGCTGTGTGGTTCCGGTGGAGTTCTATGGCTTTCATATGAAATGAGAAGAGGAATGAACCTGAATCTATTTTATTCAGCCGTCGTTTTGATCCTGTCGGTGCTGGCAGTTGTATTTGTCCAGAAGCTGGTCGGCAAAGCGACAACGCCGGAAAACAAACGGGAAAAAAGTGCTGTGCCGGTTGTTGTGTATCCCGCCAGTAACCATCAGTTTTACGACCGTATTGAAGCCATCGGTACGGCTAAGGCTAACGAGTCGATTACGATTACGGCGACGGTTTCTGAACGGGTCGGCAAGATCCTGTTTGAAGAAGGCGCGCGGGTGAAGGCGTCGCAACTTCTCGTGCAACTTGAAGACAATGAGGAAAAGGCAGATCTAGCCGAAGCGCGGATCAATGTTGAGGAGCAGAGACGGGAGTTTGACCGCGTGACGGCACTGCGCCGACAGAACGGGATCTCCGAACAGGATACAGACACGGCGCGTTTTGCTTACGAGCGGTATAAAGCTCAGCTTGTGGCTGCTGAAGCACGGTGGAAAGACCGGCAGATTACCGCGCCGTTTGCAGGTGTATTGGGTTTGCGAATGGTCAGCCCGGGTGCGCTGGTCAGCGCGGGTACCGAGATCACGACGCTGGATGACGACAGCGTGATCAAACTTGATTTCACGGTTCCGGAAACATTTTTGTCGATCCTGAAAATAGGGCAGGAGATCGAGGCGCAAAGCGCCGCCTGGACACAGATGACGTTCAAGGGGACGGTGACGGGAATTGATTCGCGTGTCAACAGCACAACGCGCGCGGTTGCCGTGCAGGCAAAACTGCCGAATGAAGATTCGAAGTTGCGTGCCGGGATGTTGTTGACTATTGAGTTGTTCGGTAATCCTCGCCGTAAGATCGGAATCCCAGAAAAGACGCTGGTGGCATATGGCCGGCAGCAGTTTGTTTTTACTGTCGATTCGCAGAACGTTGCTCACAAGCGTGAGGTTTTCATTGGCCATCGTGACGCCGGATGGGTTGAAGTCGAAAGCGGCCTGCAGGAAGGTGAAATCGTTGTCGTTGAAGGCCAGATCAATCTGGGCGAGGGATCGGCAGTTAATGTCGTGGCAACAGATGAGCAAGAACCTGAACGTTCTTCTGAAAATACGGTGATTGATACGGATGCTGCGTCAGCTGATGCCGCGTCGGCTTCGAAATGATTTGAGTAATCATGCTGAAATGACTGGGGATTTCCTTCCGCAAGATTGAGGTTCACCTGATCATCCCGGAGTTCCATTTCATCTTTTTGTTAAAAGGCCCTGCTCTGCATCTGCCGTGAAATAGAAATGCACGACGCAAGTGGAGAGGATTTTGACGATAGGGGTTTCTGAATGCTTCTTTCCGATGTTTCTGTAAAACGGCCGGTGTTTGCAACCGTTGTCAGTTTGTTGCTGATCACTTTCGGCATTATCTGCTATACGCGGTTGCCGCTGCGTGAGTATCCTGATATCGATGTGCCGGTGATTTCGATCAAGACCGAATACACGGGCGCAGCTGCAAATGTCGTCGAGACAAAAATCACGCAGACGATTGAGGACAGCGTCTCCGGTATTGAAGGACTGAAAACCATTGAGTCCAGCAGTGAGGATGGCCGGTCAACCGTAAAACTCGAGTTTAATATTGAACGCGATATTGATGCGGCGGCAAATGACGTGCGCGACAAGATCAGCCGGATTGCCGATAACCTGCCGGATGAAGCTGGCGCTCCTGAGATTTCAAAAAAGAGTTCCGGTGGAATTCCCGATCTGATTTTAGGCGTGTTTCACCCGACGATGTCGCAAATGGAATTGACCGATTACGCAGACCGTTATCTGGTCGACCGTTTTTCCGTTGTTGATGGTGTCGCTGATGTGCGCATCTTTGGTGAAAAACGGTTTGCGATGCGGATCTGGATCGACCGCAAAGCTCTGGCCGCACGTGGACTGACAGCAAGCGATATCGAGGATGCGCTGAACGCCGAAAACGTCGAACTTCCGGCAGGTCGGCTTGAATCGTTGGATCGTGAATTCACCATGCGCGTCAAGCGCGGGTATTCGACGGTGGACGAATTTCGCAAGCTTGTGATTTATCGTGGTGAGGACGGATATCTGGTGCGACTTGGCGATGTGGCAAAGGTGGAAGTTGCGCCAGAGTCAGTCCGCGACCGTTTTCTTGCTGATGGAAAGAACGCGGTCGGCCTTGGTGTCAGCCGCCAGTCAACGGCGAATACGTTGGCGATGATTCGCGCGGCGAAAAAAGTTGCTGACGAAATCCGGCCGGAGCTGCCCAACGGGATGGAGCTGGTGGTGCTGCGCGATAACTCGGTTTTTATCGAGGCGGCGGTGCATGAAGTCGTCACGTCCCTGATTGTTGCGGCCGTGCTGGTGGTGCTGATTATCTTCCTGTTTCTGGGCAGTATCCGCGCGGCGCTTGTTCCGGCGGTCACGGTTCCGATTTCACTGGTTGCAACGTTTATCGTGCTGTATGCGATGGGGTATTCGGTTAATCTTCTGACGCTGCTGGCGCTGGTGCTTGCGATCGGGCTGGTTGTTGATGATTCGATTGTCGTGCTGGAAAATATTCACCGGCGGATTGAAGAGGGCGAGCCTGCGCTGCTTGCGGCTTACCGGGGCGCGCGTGAGGTCGGCTTTGCGGTGGTTGCTACGACGCTGGTGCTGATCGCTGTGTTTGTCCCGATCTGTCTGATGGAAGGGGACACCGGAAAACTGTTCTCGGAATTTGCGATGGCGATGGCGGGATCAGTGATGTTCTCTAGCCTGGTGGCGCTGACGCTGTCGCCGATGTTGTGCTCGCGGATTCTGAAACCGCGGGAGTCGGAAGGTGTTCTTGCCAAGCTGGATGAGGCAGTGTTTCAGCGGTTGGAGTCATGGTACGATCGTGTTCTGCACCGTTGCATCCGTCATCCGCTGGTATGTCTGTCTGTGCTGATTCTGATGTCCGGATCGGTCTGGATTCTAATGGGACGGATTAAAGGTGAGTTCGAGCCGCAGGAAGACCGCGCCGCGCTTTTAATTAAAATGGATGCGCCCGAAGGAACCAGCTTCCCTGCTGCAAGCAAATACATGCGGCAGGTCAGTGAGAAGATGGACATCCTGATGAAGTCGAAAGAGGCGCGTCACGTGCTGGCGATTGTTCCGGGAACGCGAAACAAGCAGGGGGCGGTCAACAGTGGTTTTGGTGTGATGAATCTGGCGCTGTGGGATCAGCGCGAGCGTAGCGCAACTGACATGATGTACCAGATGTATGGTGAAATCGGCCAGATTGCGGGTGTGAAGGCAAGGGCATTTCCGCCTCCCGGGCTTTCATCATCATTCGGTCAGCCGATCCAGTTTGTCATCGGTGGGCCGACGTATGAGCAGTTGGTTCAGTGGCGCGATATCATTCTGGAAAAAGCGGAGAAATTTCCGGGGCTCATGGGCGCTGACTCGGATTATAAGGAAACCACGCCGCAGATCCGCGTAGCGATTAATCGTGACCGCGCTGCAGAACTGGGCGTGAGTTCAAAAACCATCGGCCGGACGTTGGAAACGATGCTGGGATCGCGTCAGGTGACAACCTATATCGATAACGGTCAGGAATATGACGTGATAATGCAGGGCTCTGAAGAAGAGCGCCGTACGCCGACAGATATGCGGAATATTTATGTCAGTTCGTCGCGTTCGGGTGATTTGATTCCGCTGTCGAATCTGGTCTCGCTGGAAGAGCAGGCTGACGCAAGTGAACTGAACCGGTACAACCGTGTGCGGTCGATTACAATTGATGCCGGGATCGCCCCGGGATACTCCATGAGTGACTGCCTGGACTTTCTGGAAAAGACGGTGCGGGAAAATCTGCCCAGTAACGCGACGATCAGTTATAAGGGTGCGAGTCAGGACTTCAAGGAATCGGGGCAGGCGATTGTGTTCGTGTTTATCCTCGCGCTGATCATTACCTACCTCGTATTGTCTGCGCAGTTTGAAAGTTTTGTTAGTCCGGTCGTCATCATGCTGACGGTGCCGATGGGGCTGCTGGGCGCGTGTG
>QKHZ01000278.1 GCA_003249795.1 bacterium
TACCAGCTTCTATCGAAGTGATTCCCCGGAAAACTTTGGGGAATCATTTTTTTATCTTATTGACAGGCGGGCCGGTTTTGCGATAATTTCTTTTAACTATATGTTATCTTTCGGGTTGGACAAGAAAAGTGTATTGGGAGGAAATGATATGCGATATCCGTATCTGTTGATTGGGATATCAGTCCTATTTATAGTATCAGGATTCTCATTTGCAGAGGATTCTGCACAAGCGGCTGCGCCGAAAGAAACGGTAACGGCAGCGCGAAAGGGTACGCCAATCACGCCGAAGGTCGATGGCTTCGGCAGTAAAGAAGTACTATCGACCAGCGATATCGCTCTGGCAGAGCGCAACCTGCGTAACCGAAAAGCCGAACTTGAGGAGCGTCAAGCCAAGCTCGACAAGCGTCTCCAGCAGGGCAAGCAGAAGAAGATTGCTGAGGCTCAGGACAATTTGGTTCTGGCACAGGCGAATCTCTTCGGAGCCCAGGCTCTGATGGACCGCATCAATCAGGGTCAGGATTTGCGCTTTGGTGCCAAGGAAGTCCAGAAGCCTCTCACGTGGGAGGCGACCTGGGGAAACATCCTAGGTATCAAGGAAGTGGTCAATGGCGAAGAAAAAATTATCGCCTCCCTGACCTACGAGTCCTTCTGCAAGCTTCAGCTGACTTTCACTGGAGCTATGCCGACCAATTTGCCCACGTTTGAAAATGGATACCTCTGTTTTCATACGGCGCAGTTCGGTACGGTAAAAGCACATATCAATCGCCACGGTGAGCTGATCTGGCTCTCGATGGCAACCGGTATGGGTGAAGGACAATGGTCCATAGGCACCTCCACCAAGATCGAAAAGGGTGGAAGTGAACGTGGCGGAAAGGACCCCGCGCCTGGTGCGGAAAGCACAAGTAGTACCAGCTCTAGCTCCAGCTCTAGCTCCAGCTCTAGCAGCTCTACCACAGGTGGTACGACGAGTGGCGCTATGGGTGGTTCGGGTGGTAGTGGTCCGTGATCTACTCGGTTTGAGATAGATCCGGAATGAGGTTCTATGGGCTGCATGCAATAACGCATGCAGCCCTTTGATCAACGACCTCCCAGAATAAGTATTCTGGGAAATGGCAGAAGAGAAAAGAAGTTATAAACGTGTCTCAACTGCGCCGTCTGCATAACCTGCGGGCGGTGCTGTTTTTATAACCGTTCGAATCGTTTTCGAAAACCGGTTTGCGAACGTGTTTGCCCCGCCATTTTCGACACCGCCGCAACACCATGAACAGGAAGAAGTTGTATTCCCGGATTTTTTTCGAAAATCCCGCTTTTTCTCAAACCGCTGTCTCACTGCCGTTTTTCGAAAACGCCCGGCCTTCCCGGCGCTTTCATAACTCCAATAAAACCGTTACCTCCCCGGCCTCATTTTCGAAAACCTCCCCTCTTTTTTGAGCCAAAAATGATTTTCGAACCACAACTTCGTCTTCCCTCATTGAACTGAAACTTCTATTTTCGTAACGTAGTATATGTTTCAAATTATTTACGTTAAAAAGGATCCATCATGTCCTCCAAGAAAAAACATAAAATTACTTTCGCGGATTCTGTCCGCGATTATATCCGGTCACTTAAAGCCTCCGGCCGCGCCCCTTCAACTCTGGAAAGCTACCGCTCCAAGCTGGCTCTCCTCGATGAAATTACCGGTCATGCTTGCCTGAACCAGATCACGGAAACCGTACTCGAAAACGCCGTTCTGAAAATCCAGAACGGCTATCCCGCAACTCTTCCCAGACGTGCTACCTCAATGAACCAGTACCGTATTATTATCCGCAGCTTCTTCTCGTGGTGTATGGCAACAGGAAAAATCCGGAAAAATCCCTCCATCCATCTGCGCATGTCCCGCTCTGCAACACAGGAACGCACTACTGCCATCCAACCGAATGAACTCAACCTGTTTTTTGCCGCAATGAGAATATCACACCACCCTCTCGCGTTACGCGATGAAACCATGTTCGCCCTTTGCGCCTATGCAGGACTCAGAAGACACGAAGCAGTCGGGCTTCATATCGGGGATCTGAAACACGATCAGAAAATCATGATCGTTCCCAAAACCAAATCGGGAGAATTCGAACGGCGTGTCATCGCCACATGCCTGTCAAAAATTCTCAACCGATACCTGGTTTGGCGAACTCCACCCGGAGGATTAAACCAGGATCTCTGGTTGTTTCCCGGACGTAATGACAAACATCATCTGGTCGTCCGGCAAGCCAATGAGCGTTTCCAATACTGGATTCAACAATCAGGATTAAGCCCGGAACTGACCATTCATTCGCTTCGTGCCGGATTTGCAACGCGTCTTCATCGTGAAACGCATGATGACCTTTTGGTTGCGCGTGCCCTTGGTCATACCTATTTTCCTGTTTCCGAACGCTATATCACTCTTCACGAAGATCAAATCCGCTCCGCTATTGATAGAATATATTGACACCATATTTAACAAGCTTATACAAGAGCGCCAGTACAGATTACTGTACTGGCGCTCTTGTAGTATTCACACTGGTCATTTATTCAACCGAACTCAACCCATAAGTCTTGAAGATATCTTCCATCGTATAGATAAGGCATTCATGAATCTCCAGCCGGAACATGGGAAACCATTCGGCATCAGCAAAGCTATCGCCTTCGCCATGCTCAAAAATCACTTTTATAAGCTCCTCTTTTCTGGATCTTTTCTTTATCTCTACAAAAGTATTGAGGAGAATTTCAGCGAGTGGATGCCCATAGAAAAATGAAACGTTTTTGCCAATTGTAACCTTGTACATACTTACCCTTTCTCTTTCAATAAAAGACGTCGACCATTCGACGCCATAATTTTCAAGCCTTCGTCGTATCCGTTTTTCCAGCCCAGATCCCACGCATCGGCAAAACCGCCTGTACTGCATGCATAGGGATTCTCGACCTCTCCCTGTAGTGAGGCCATGTATCCGCGCCGGTACGCCCCGCGCAAGTTCTTAGCCCGGTAAACCGTTTCACTACGCATAAACAGGTTCATTTGCATCCTGTGACCTCCCAAGTTCACACGTCAACGAAAGGCCGCAGTCTTTGCCGGTGCCTGCAAGACATGCAAGCACCTGTTTCTGTTCGGCATCATCCAGCATCAGAAAGTCGGCCAGTTCGTCCGCATCACGAAACACGTTTTCATAACTCACCCGCATCAGTCTTCCTCCACAGCAAAGCATCCCCCGCAGGCACACTTGGGTTCGCCTACGTTTTCAATCCATTTCCGCGCCGTGCGAATCACCATGCCGCAATCGCTCTGATCACAAACCAGCTTGATCATCCGGATGCCATCCTTTTTGCCCTGATTGGCTGCAAGCAGTTGCGCATGCGGATACGGTCCAATGCGCTCGACTAGTTCCTGTAGCTGCTCTTTCAGCATGTCACTGGCAACCGTTGCCTTCATATTGCCCTGTAGTCCGCACTTGGTTGCCAGATCCCGAAACGGCCCCTTGTGAACGCATTCCAGCCCCACCACGGCATGGATACACTCATGCAGAAGCACGTCACCCACCCGCACAGAATCGTCCAGCTCAGGGGAGATAAAGATCTCGAAATGGTGGTCTGCACTGGCTTCGGCGGCAAAACACTGGCCAATGGCTTTTGACCTGCCTTTGGGCCAACCGCAGGAATACCGGCACTTGGGCAGATCCGGCGCAAACGAACCGTTAAAATAGATCTTCTGAAACTGTTCAGCCATGGCATTGAGCCACTGTTCGCGGGTGGTGTATTTCTGAAAATGAATTGCGTTCTGCATGGGGAGGTTCCTTTCCGTTTAAACGCGTTTAAACGTTCTGACTGTTTTCTGCGGTGAAGTTCACCTGTACCATTTCCGACAATTCCGCAGCACGGGTACACAAGGCACAAATAGGATCAGCGCCATACACATCCGACAAGTCACACGCAATCCTCACCAGATCCCGCTTGGCATTCCGTAAACGCTTGAGTTGCAATTGCTGGTAATCAGTCATCGTTTTCTCCTTTCGCTGACTTCATCCTCTGTTGGTGAATCCCTGAGGCTATTTTTGAATCGCGCCGCCTCTGTCCGGGCACAGTAACCTTGCTAGTCTGCTTCATCCCCTGTCGGAGCCATCCCTTCGGCGCAGAAACCGAGGCATAGCGGGCGGCAAGGCGGCAAGGCAGAAAAGGAAGATTTTTCAAGGATTTTTGGCGCTTTAAAAATCCGTGCCCGCAGGGATGAAAAATACTCTTTTTTGCCGCAGTCCCCCGCGTGCCCGCCCGCTGTGCGGGCTGACATTCGCGCTGCCGCGCACAAGAGACCTTTCCCGAATCCCGCTCTCACTTCGTTCGAGGTCTCTTGCCCCATCACGACAAGCGAATGGCACCGGGCATGCCGAAGGGCGCGAAGGGATGGCGCAGACAGGGGTGACAGCAGGCGATAACACGACACGTGCCCGGACAGAAAAAGGCGGTGCGTGTGGTTCGTCAAAACGTCGGTCTGTTTTGACGTTCCTGCTTCCATCGGTTTGCGGTTGTGGGTACGCACCGGTAGATCCCGCAAAGCTGTGTTTTTGCGTTTCATGTCGGTTTCTCTTCGTTTTCGGGGAATTTTGACCGTGCGTGTTAGCTGATGACGACCGGGGCCGGGCCGGAGGCACCGGGCGTCGTCAATAACACGCCGATTTCCTCCGGCGTGGGGCAGCTATGGGTAACACCTGCCCCTGTACTATCCAGCCCAAGGATTCCTGCGATGGACTCTTCCGGAAGACTCGCCTCCTGCCTCAAACCTTTGTCATTCCAGTTACGCCAGAATGCTTTTTCTTTTTTGGGATCTGCCAGATAGCGAAGCGTTGCCGCATACTGGAACGCCGCCACCTTCTGCTTCCACAAAGGATCATACGGCGACAGTGCCATGTCGGTTTTCAGGATCGCCGACTGACCGCATCCCAGAGACTGGGCGATATGCTCCATCGCTTCCCGCTTGATACTGCCGTTTAAACGCTCGATCTTCACATCGGTCTCACCAAAAGTGCGTTTAAACGCATCAATTGCCAGCAGCCAGTCTTTATGCCACAAGTCCATCGACTTCTTGACTTCGCCTGTATGGGTACGGGAGAATTTCTTGTCGGTAAAAATCAGCCAGTCGGTACAGAGATACCGGACAATGGACGACTGGTACTTTACAAAGTCCTGCCATGTCTCGATCCCGTTCTTCTCTCCGGCAACCGTGATCCCACGCAAAGCATCACGCCGAAGCTGAAACTCAATTCGGGTGACTTGTTCCGGCAACTCACCGCCGAAACGACGCTCAGCCAGAGCCAGCAGCATTTCTTCGCAATGCTTTTCCTTCTCCAGCTTGTCGTAACCGCGACACATGATCTTGTCTTTCCCGATAGAAAAACCGGTACAGGCATACCCCTTGCCGTGCAGTGCAATCAATCCGTTTTCATCGTCAAAGTCAGAAGGAATGATCTCGGCCTTGTCCCATCCGTCATGGTCAAACTCCACATACATCGACCACGTCCGCGCACGGGAGATATACCGCCGGTCAATAATTGCATGCTGCAGGTTCTGGACACCGATAGGCAGATCCACGCACACATCAGTTCGACCAAGACGGTTTTTCACAATGATCAGCCCCATCTCTTTAAGACGCTCTTCCACTTCCAGCATGACGTTTTCCATACTGCCTGCGAGAATCAGCGGCATGGCTCCGATCTCGACACGGACATTCGGACACTTGTTTTTGTCCTTGTCTCCCTCTTCACCAAAGGTACTGCCAGAGTGATCACGCGGCTGGATGCCAATGGTGATGCCACCGTCTTTCAATACATATTGATAGTAACAATATCTCGACATGCCCTTGTTTGGCGTGAAGCCGTAAGGCATGACCACATACAGACGCTCACGACATTCAAAGACAGGCTCGGGCGCGTCTTCCGAATCAGACGGGTATTCTGCAATATGCTTTGCATCCGCAATCGCCTGCAGATGGCTCATGAAGTGACGGGTAAATTTGCAGTAAAAAGAACAGTGCACCGTATCGGTTCCACCGGGAAGAACAGTAATTTCATTTTCAGTATTCATAATATCGTTCCTTTCGTAAAAACTCCGACCATCGGGAGGCAACAAAAACATGGTTACGGGTAAGCGTCAGCGGCAAAGTCAGTCGGCACCGCCGACACTGACGACAGGGGGCCGGCAATGCGGTAGCAGCGAAGCCACACTTGGATATCGCCGCCGTTTTTGGATTTATCAAACAGCGACGGAAAGAAGGTTCCTTCCGTACTGCGTTGCTCTTCTTTACGCGACATCGAGCCAAGCAGATACACGCCGCCGGTTTCCAGCACCGCAGTCGTGTTAAACTTCTGGCCGTTAATGATCGGCGCGTCTTCGACGTAGCCGCTGATACTGGTAAGCTGCACCGTCAAGACACACTTGGCGGTTGTGGGGGAAACTTCACGCAAAGAGGATTGGATCACAAGGCCGGTCTCGACATAATCAAAGCCGGAAGTCGTCACCGTGCCGCTATCAGATACGGTGCGCTGCGGAATCGGATAGGTCTGACCGTCCTGAAACTTGCAGCTTCCACCGTCAAGTAACAGCATTAACGGCTCTGCAATAACCTTCGCCGACCCTGTCGTGTGTGCAGCCACCAGCATCGCGGACAAGGCACCGCTGGCCGATGCGGATTTACTGTGCGACCGGCTCACGCCACTGCTGACCAGAGTCCGTGCCCAGGAACTGGAGTTTGCAAACGTCGCTGCCAGATCCAGCGCGGTATCGGTTTCAAGGCCAAGTTCACGGTTAAAAGAGTCCTGACGCGAAATGAGATACAACTGCACAATCCACGTGTTCGACTCAGCCGCTTCAATCTGGTCCAGCATCGCATGAATCCGTTGCAGCACCCGTACACGGTCACCCACGACTAACAAACCGTCAGAGTAAGAAGCCGCCCGTCCCATTTCAGACAAAAGCACTTCCACTGTTTTCTGCAGATTGTCCGCATCAAGCCGCCGCACTTTACGCACCAATACGCCACGGTCTTCGGGCTTGAGCGTTCCCATATAATAAAGGTTGCCCTGTTGGGTCAGATCGACAGACAGACGACGTGCCACAGCAGACAAAATATCGGCAAGCGGGGTATTCGACACGTCAATGGTCACCGGCGATTCATCCAGTGTCTGGTCACAGATAATCGACGCACCGGTACGGTCGGCAATCCAGCGAAGGAATGACTTCAGCGGCATGCCTGAAGTGGAGATCGTCAGTCTCGATTGGGTTTCCGCAATTTCCGGCATCTGCATTTGTGCCTGCTCCATCCGCTCATAAATCGATTTAAACCGCTGCAGCCAGACACAGCAGACTAAAAACCAAGTTTGAGAATCGTACCGTCGTCAAGGGTCGCGCTCCTTCTGGCCCAGTTGAGGGAAACAAACGTCCGTCCCTTGTACGGGCCGGTATCGATCACATCGCCCACGCGATACGTAAAGCCGCCGCGCAAGGTGATCGTCTCATCCGCAATCAAAACCAGAGCCGACGCGTTCTGCAGTTCAGCTTCCAGCTTTTCCTTTTCCTGCGTCATAATGGAAAGCTGCTTGCGCAAGGCTTCGGTCTTCGCGTCCAGCTCCGCGTCAGTCACAGCTTCCGATTTGCCACCGGCTGAAGACGACGACTTTTTACCATCCTGTTTCTGTTTGGATTTGGTGGTGGCACCGGCTGCAGAGGTCGTCACACTAACTACGGTCTTTGACAGATAACGCGGTAACTGCCCCGAAATCATGCCAATCAAAACAAAGGCCAGCAGCACCGCACCAAATCCACGCGTGACAAGCTCATAAAAGTATTTACGGAAAAACCACCACAGCAGTGCGATACGACCCACCACCGCGCCCTTGCGAAGCTGCCGTTCATATTCATGTTCAAAGGGCTTCACGTCCTTGGCCTGCGCGTGGGCAATCGGCGCATTGAACGAGTTGTAAAAGCTGAAGTACGGCTGGCCCATCAGGTGCATCTTGCGCTTGCCCCGCATGGCACGGCCTTCGACCTTCTTGGTTTCCTGCTCGAATACAAAGACGCGGTACTGGCCGCCAAACAAACCAGCCCACAGTTCCAGCCAGTCGTAAAGTTCAATCTTGAAATACGGATCAGTATCAAGGCCGGTGTTGCGGATCGTGTACGACGCCTGCGCCTCCTGCTTGATGCAGGGATGCACTTTCTCCGGCGACTGCGACAGGCAACGGAACACCGCCTGATTGTGGCCAAGTTCACCAAGCCACTTTTGCCACTGGTTTGAAATCGCCTTGGGTGTGCCGATTGACCCGCAAAAGTTATGGATCTCATCAATAATGATGGTGGCACCCGACAGCTCTTTATCTGCAAAGTAATCCCACGGCCCGGTTGCGACTTCGACAGCAACACGCCGTCCTGTGGTTTCGTCGTAAATCGGCTGCCCCGCGTTTTTCCATTCCAGTTCCACTTCACGCGGAATCAGACGAAGACGGTCAAGCGTCTGGTCCACCGGCACCTTATGCTTCTTCCAGCAGTACTCGGCAATGCGGTCAGGATACAGCGGCAGGTTTGTATAGATCGGGCCTTGCTCTGACGGGATCGTGTCGTCTACAATGCGGCGCGTCTCGTTAAAGGATTTTCCTGAACGAGCCGGAGCAGTCAGAAATGTTACCACATCGCGACGACTTGCCATTATTTTTGATCCAATACAAGCGTAGGATAAACAGGAACCGGTTTATGCCATTCTTCAGGCTTCATTCCGTTACCGGGGCCGGATGCATGTTTCCATGACGGACGGCTGCAAACAGGATTCCGGTAATACAGCAATCTGCGGCCACACACCGCGCATATCGTTTCAGGAAATCGTGACATTGAATATTCCTTTCACAAACGCAGGCTTATTCATCCAGATCCGCGTCATCAAATTCGAATCCGCAGTAGGGACAGGTGCGGTCGTTCTCTTCCAGAAAATCATCACTGATCCACTCACCGCATTCAGGACATTCGGTTTCCATGCGTTATCCTTTCAAAAACGTTTGGCGCGACGGCGTGGACGCCTGCGCGGAACATATTCACCACGGCTTTTCATGTCGGCAATCACGGCTTGACGCGCCTTGTACCGTTCCTGCTTTGCCACTTCAGTCCGGTACGCGTCTTCATAGGCAATCCGGTCTTTCACCCACTCCGGCACATTCCGGTTCCACGTGGATTCACCCCAGCGGTCTTTACTTTCACAAAACCACTTGTACACGTCGTCAGAGTGCCCGTCCCATGAGTGCGACGCGCTCACGCCGTTGCCGCCCAAAACATTTGCAAGATACTGGATGCCGATATACGCCAGCATGCAGACAATCAGATAGGGAACGATCCCGCCGGTCACTTTGCCAAGCATGGCAATGGCCTGTTCTGCAAGATCGGGAAAATCAATCGGTAGCTCCGGCAATACGCTTGTGTCCATCAGTTATCCCCAGATTGTTGGAATGGCTTTGAGAGTCCATTTGACGACGGTCATGGTGCCCTTGATCGAGTAGTACGCGATAAACATCTTCAGCCCGAAAATGATCGGCACCCACGAGTTGATCTGTTCGCCCAGATAGATCGCGCTGAGAATTGCACTCTTCCAGCCGCTGGGCATCATGTTTCCGATACTGGCCAGCACCGGCAAAATAAACGCCATCGCCAGCCCGTAAAGCCACTGCACCACCCAGTCGAACGCGCCTTTGATATACCCGCACAGATTCGACAGAATGGTTTCGAGCGCGTTTTTCAGAAATGTCAGGATTGAGTCCAGCACCTTACAGCTCCCAACACAGTTTTGACGTGCTCTTGAAAAACAGAATGCCGATCGCACACTTCATCAGCGTGAGAATGATCGACTGGATTGTTTTGAGAATGGTTCTGGCGGTACTCTGCGAGTCAGGCATGTCATCCGGATCAAGAGAAAAGGAAATCGTCTTGTACCGGATATTGTCGAGTGTGCCGCCAATCGGAATATCAATGGTTGTTGTATAGTTTGAGGCTTCCGCTTCAATATCACTCATGCTCAAGCCCAATGCGGTCATGCACTCCGAGAATGCAGAGCGGTTATCACTCAGGCCGATGTCAGTGGTTTCTGTATAGGAATAGGGATTGGTGATGCCGGTAATGTCGCTTGTGTTTTCATCGTTACCGTCACCGTCGCCTTCTTCGCCTTCGCCCTCACCGCTTTCTGTACTGTCACCGCTGTTCTCTTCGTCGTTATTGCTGGTATCGCCTTCTTCTTCGTCAGTCGTACTGCCCTGCGTTTCGTCTTCGTCCTCTTCGTCATCATCACCGCCGACAACAATATCAATGCCGCCGGAGTCGTCACCGATCACAAGGCCGGTTGTCGGGTCGTCGTCTTCCGTGTCCAAAATGTCATCAAAGTCATCGTTATCATCTGTCGCGTTCGGATCACCGTCACCATCCCAGTCCTGCTCGGTACTGTCGGGGTCATACACCGGAACGCTTTCGGAATCCGTCGGGTCAGTACCAAGGCGAATTTCCACGCCATCGGTATACCCGTCGTTGTCATCATCAAGGTCAGTCAGATTCGGTTCATCGTCCAGATCCCAGTCCTGCGTTGCACTCTCGGAATCATAGACAGGATAACTTGCCGAATCCTGCGGATCGGTGCCCAGTGCAATTTCATGCGCATTGGAATAACCGTCTTCATCCCAGTCCTGATCCCAGCTTTCCGGATCGTACTCTTCCGGTGTAGCTGCATCCGGATCATACCCCGGATAGGTCGGGTCATTGATATTGGCAATACCGTCACCGTTGTCATCGCCGTCATC
>QKHZ01000152.1 GCA_003249795.1 bacterium
GGGCGATGAGCGGACATACGAAAATACGGTCGCACTGCGTATCGTAGAAAGCCTTGACGGAATGACCGCCGACTGGGCACACCTGCCGTACGAACTTCTCGGCCGCATCAGTAACCGCATCATCAACGAAGTGCGCGGGGTCAACCGCGTGGTTTACGACATTTCGTCCAAGCCGCCAAGCACGATTGAATGGGAATAATTCCGAAAGGCAGATACACGCGACAAACACAACAAGCAGGTGAAGGGAGACGAATATGGCAGCATTACCGGAAGAAGTCAAACAGGCATGGGACAACCGTGACGGCGCCGTCGTCCTGACCACCACAAGCCCCAAAGGCTGGCCGAACAGTATTTATGCAACCTGCGTCAGCCTTTTCGATGACAAGATTATTGTCGCGGACAACTACTTTGCCAAGACCCGTGAAAACATTCAAAGCGGTGGCAAGATGGCCTCTGTTCTGTTCATCACCAAGGAAGGCAAAGCCTACCAGATTAAAGGAACGATCGAGTATTACACAACCGGTCCGGTCTTTGACAATATGAAATCATGGAATCCGGAAAAACACCCCGGACACGCCGCTGCTGCCGTCTGCATCGAAATGATCTACAGCGGTTCTGAAAAGCTTCTCTAACGCAGTGGACTTTCTAGATGAATGTAAAACGGATGCGACCCCCGAGTCTGCATCCGTTTTTATATACACACATCGAAGAAAAAGAACAATCAGCGATTTACATTCTCACCATATTTTCCACCATGGTTTTCGTCGAACATTCACGTCACACGCATCATCTGGATATACAATTTTACCTGATTGTGGATCAAATGTAGCCAGCCCATATTTTTGAGCCATCCCCAATATTAATGAACAACAATATTCAGCCTTAGGCCAAACACAGGACATAATAATATGACCTGGAGAACGATCGAATGCAATGCTCCACGGACAATAGTCATGATCGTCAATCCTATCCTCAGGGATATCGTCAATCTCTGGGTGGAGTACTACAAGTTCATCATAAAATGCCTGAATAGCTGGATGGTCAGAAACACCATCAACGTTTGAATCACATAGCTGAATATACAGCGCTCCCGCATCATGATCAGACAACCGACGTTCAGTATGCCAGACAGCAAGATCATAGCTCATTTAAATTCTCCGATACTGCGTATTCAATCAGCATCAATTATAACAAAATAACTTACTTCACACATAAAATTATGCCGAGAGGGCGTGAAGAAGGTCGGGGATCTGCTCAAGCGGGGCAATGCGCTGGACACAGCCGCGTTTGACCGCCTCTCCCGGCATCCCGAATACCGTGCAACTCTCCCGTGACTGCGCAATCGTAAACGCTCCGGCTTCCTTCATCAGTCCCAATGCGTCCGCGCCGTCATCGCCCATCCCCGTCAGCAAGACCCCGACCGCTTCAGATCCTGCGACCTGCGCAACACTCCGAAGCAACGTGTCGGCAGAAGGCCTGTGCCCGCATGTCGGCGGGCCGTTAAACACATCGACCCCATAGCCCGAACCGTTGCGGCAAACCCGCATCTGCATCCCGCCAGGAGCGACAATCGCCCTGCCGGGTTCAATCTTCATTCCGCTGCGTCCGATCACGACCTCGATCCGACACAGCAGGTTAAGCCGTTGCGCAAAGGAAGCGACAAAGCCTACCGGCATGTGCTGCACAAGTACAATCCCCGCACAGTCCGGCGTAAGCGCCGTGAGTAATCGCCGCAGTGCCTCCGGGCCTCCGGCACTCGTCCCGATGGCGATCACCTTCGCATGCCGCGCGTGCAACTCCGGATCGTTCATGGCGACATGCAGCGAAATGCCTCCAGCGTACTGACCCTGCGATTGTGAATTAGTCGCAACAGACGTTATCTGGGTTGGCTTTGAAACTAAAGGTTTTTTGAAGATCGGCTCTTCATTGCGGAGTAATGAATCAGCTGCCGCCAGAACCATCGATGCCATGGAAGAAAGTGAACCACAGGAATTCTCAGATGGCTTCTGAAAATATCCGACCAGATCTGAGCGCATGGCCTGCTCACGGATCGCAGGATTTGTGACGTCCGGCGGAGCCAAAAGGATCACAGGAGTGCCGAACTTGACCGCAACCATCCGCAAGAACGTAATCCCCGAACGCTCAAGCATCCTCAGGTTCATGATCACTAGATGCGCCGTGCGCTCGCCAAGGGCAACCCATGCGCGGTTCTGATTCTCAGGTACATGCGCGACCGTCGCCTTGTATCGTTGCTCAAGTAAAGATTGCAAGACCTGCGCAGCAGGAAGGTCGTCATCCACGATGACAACATAAGGGCCGCGTTCACGTTTGCCCGACGGCTTTACTCCATGGCCTGCACCACTTCGTTCCATGTGTTATACACTTTCACCTGCTGGTCCACGTGGGTTCTGGTCATAATCTGGCGGATCGCTGCCGACACATGCATAACGCCGAATGTCCCACCCAAACGGAGAGCGTCACGGGAAAGACTGCAAAAAACGCCGAACGCAATACTCGGAAGCTCCGACACTGGCTCGCAATCAAAAACAAGTTTCTTCTCGCCTTTTTCAAAAAACTCGTTACGCATATATTCGCGCATCCCGAAATAATCGTTCTGGCTCAGGTCATCCCTCAGCTGCAGACAGACAATCCCGTCCTTGCGCTCCGCAACAAGGTTCTTCATCTCTTTTCCTCCCCACTGCCAGCCGTCCGCCCCAACGCCTTTTCCGCCGCCGAAATGATCCGGTCTTCATCAAAGGGCTTGACCACAAAGTCTGACACGCCCAGCTTCATCGCATGCAGCATCGAGTCACGCTGGTCGACAGCCGTAATCATGATCACGCGCGCATCCGGATTCTCCGCCCGAATCTCCTTCAGCGCCTCAAGCCCGTCCTTCTCCGGCATCACGATATCCATCGTCACCAGATCAGGTTTGATTTCACGATATTTCTCAACGCCTTCTGCGCCATTAGCGGCCTCACCCGCAATTTCAAATCCAAGCGGTTCCAATGCACCACGGATCAGCCTCCGCATAAAAAGCGCATCATCCACAATCAGAACCTTGGTCATCATTGGCACCTCCTCTGGTTTACTTGTTGTCGGGCATTGTTGTTCATAAAATTTACGCGTGCATGCAAGAAAATATCAGCCTGCCTCTGAGTAGACTTCCCGAACACGGGGGATCAGACGCTGATGCAACTGGTCGCCGAAAAACAGGAAGATCCGACTGTCAACAGCATTGCCGCACGCGGTCATTTCCACATCGGTCAAAAGGACTTCATCACCGATATCGCCAAGTCCCGCGATAATTCCGCTCAAAAGCGCCCCGGCCATATCCGCGACAACCTGCGGCGTCGAAGTCTGCACAACACGCTCAAACAACTCAGCGAGCGCGTTTGCCATTGTCGAGCCGAGGATGTTTCCCATCTCCTGCAGAATCGAAGCTGCAAGTTCCTCATCCGTCGCTGAACCTGCGCCAGTCACAGCTTCAACAACCGCGGTTCGCGCCTCAGGCGTCATCAGCATCAGAAAGTGCATCGGCGGCTCACACAGCAGCGACATGCCGACGCCAACCACACTTGCACTTTCACCTCCCAGCAGTCCGCCGACTTCATGCAAACCGACCAGCCGCACCGACAACAGATTCATCCCGAGATTTCCGGATGACATTTTTGCCGCCTTCTTTGACGCACCATCAATTTTGTGATCCATCCACGCCTTAAGCTCTTTCATGAAACTCCCCCCGAAACCGGATCGTTACAGATCAGACTTTCCAGACGGGAGATCCGTAACAGCTCCCGGTTCTTTGTACAGACTCCAGTCAACGTAATCTTCCGCCCCTGCTCTTTCAGAAAACGATTGGCGGTGGATAAAAATGCCAGAAACTCCGCAGAAGAGATGATCACGTTATCGGTAAACGCAAGGCGGATATCACCATCACCGCCACGCATCGCCGCGCGAATCCGACTGACCAGCCCTTCGGCTGCATTCAGGTCAACAGCCCCGTCAATATGTATTGTGACGACTGTACTCATCGGCCCACCTCCATCAAACGCTTAACAACCCCCCGCAGGGCATCTTTTGCAAACGGCTTTGCCAGACACGCGTCGGCTCCGGAACGGATCACTTCCTCACGCAACCATGCCTGATCCAGAGCGCTGATCACAACAACCTTCGCACCGCTTTTGTGAATTTTCCTCAACACATCCAAGCCTTGTACAGAAATATCGGCATCAAGACTCAAATCCAATGTAACAAGCTCCGGGGAAAGAGAGTCGACGGTCTCTACAGCCGCATCCGCATCACCAATCCCGACGATTTCATTAAACATCGGTTCCAGCGCATCGCGAATCACCTCCCGCATAAACAGTGCATCATCGATAATCACTGCGCATCCATGCGGTTTCATATAACTTGCACCCTCTGTGCAAAGTCCTCAACCTTCAGTTGGTAACGCACCATATCAAACTCGATCTTGCGACCGCTGGTCCCGCCGACATCAGTTGCAACCAGCGGGATATCGAACTCGCGAATATGCTTGCGGACAGCTTCGATATTGGATAATCCGACGTCCTGCTGGCGATAACTCATTGCCGCATTGAACATCTTTGCGCCACCGGCGATCTTCGCTTTGATCCGTCCCTTGGCCGCGCCGCGTTCCAAAAGCGCCGCGTATAAGCACTGCACCGCGCGGTCAGCATACTTACCCGGAAGATTTCCAAGTTCGCGATCCTGAGAACTCGGCAGCAGGATATGAGCCATCCCGCCGATCCCTTCGACCTGGTCGTACATAACAAGGCCGATACAGCTTCCAAGAACCGATTGCAATAAGTTCGGTGCCCGTGTCAGGGAGATCTGACCGATCAGGACTTTGATCTCCTTGGGCTTGGTTTCAGTCAGCATCGATGAGCACCTCCTCCATGATCCCCAAGGAAGACGGGCTTGGCAAAAAGACGAACAAGGCATTCATCCCGCCAGTCGAACAGGTAAACCGCGTCGAGAATACGATTGCCTGATCCGCGACCTCGGCACTTTCCATCAGAATGACAGACAATACCGCCCCTGCCATATCCATCATGAAAATCGGCGCGTTCGGCACACACTTCTTGCCGAGGTGAAACGTGATGCTGTTCATGAACGAAGAGATCGTGATGTTCGCGGTTTCCTCCATCATCGACCGCTCCAGCTCGCCAAAACCCTCCACCGGCATCGCGGCGGCATTACTGCCCAGCGCGCGCACGAGCTCCAGCGCATCCTCACGCTGAAACATCAGTACGGCGTTCCCCTCAATCTCACCAGCCACACGCGCCAGCAATGCAAGCGCCAGCGTCTGCCCGCTGCCAAGTTGCTCGGGAATCGTTTCGATTGGAGCCATGGACACGCCGTTGACCTCAATCGCAATCTCCCGCGCCAGAAATCCGGACAGGGAATTACTTGCGTTTTCAGCTCCGCGGTGCGCAACGATCTCCAACTCTGATAGAAGAGCCGTATTTAACATCCCACTTCCTCCCCTGCCATCAGGCCGACGCATCCATTCCCAGCAGCGGCCAGTTCCATAATTGCACCAACATCAAGAATCAAGGCGATTCCACCGTCCCCGAGGACGGTTGCGCCGGATATCCCGCGCGCAGAAGCAACTTCTTCAGACAACGCCTTAACGACAACTTCTTCCTCACCGATCACATGGTCTACGCAGACAGCCAGATTTTCCGTCGCGCCGCGCACAACAACCGCCCGGACAACGTCAGACTCCGACGCCAGCGGATCGGCATCCATCAGCACTTTTAGATCAACTAGACTGATAATCTGATCGCGCAAGCGGATCACCCTGCCCTTACCCTCAACCGAGTTGATCTCATTCGGCTTCAGGTCAACAATCTCGCGCACAGCTTCAAGCGGAAACGCGTAGCGCGTCTGCCCGATCCTGACCAGCAGCGCATTGATCATCGCCAGCGTCAGCGGCAGCCTGATCGTAAAACTGGTGCCTTTTCCCAGCACCGTATCAATATCGATCTTGCCCTTCAGCTCATTGATTTTGCTTTTGACGATATCCATTCCGACACCGCGTCCGGAGATATTGGTCACCTTTTCGGCCGTTGAAAAACCGGGGCTGAAGATCAACTGATACGCCTCTTCCTTTGTGAGTCGATCAGCGGCAGCCTGATCAATAATCCCCACCGAAACCGCTTTGGCGCGAATCTTCTGATCGTCAATCCCGCGCCCGTCGTCGCTGACGCGCACACAGATCTGACCTCCTTCGTGAAACGCTTCCAGGCGCACAGTCCCCTGTTCCGGTTTCCCTGCAGCAATACGGTCAGCCGGAGATTCAAGACCATGATCGACACCATTGCGGATCAAGTGCGTCAACGGATCGGTCAATTCATCAATCAGTTTTTTATCCAGCTCCGTACTCTCGCCCAACGTATCTAAGCGTGCGCTGCGGTCACGCTGTTTGCACAGATCGCGGACGAGCCTATGGAACCGCTGGAAGAGCGGGCCGATCGGAACCATGCGGATTTTCATCACGCTGTTCTGCATCGTACTGGTATGGCGGTGCAACTCGATTGCAGTATCACGCAGGTTATTCGCCGCATCCTGCGCCTCGCGCGCGCTTTGCAATCCCTGTTCAAGACGACGCAATTTATCAGCAGACATCACGACAGACGCATGTGCCTGATCGATCTGACCACTTGTCACCTGTTTGACAAACCACAGCAATGATTCAATCGACCGGAGATCAAATTTCGCAAAGCCCTGCCCCACAGCATCAGACAGCTGAAGAATCCTCGCCTTGGTAATCACAAGTTCACCGGCGATATTCATCATCTGATCCAATCGAATCGTATCAACGCGAACTGTATCGGCATGAAGTCCACTGTCTGCTGATGCTTTTGCCCCTGACTTTGCGGCTTCCTTTACAGAAGAAACCGAAGCCGGTTTCGCTCCAGCCTCTTTGGACGATGCAGCCGATGCCGCGGAAGAAACTGGTTCAACAGCAGCTGTGGGAAGATCGACCATGCTGAAAACAAGCGACTCGACCATATCGACCTGCGCAACCGAGCGAAGTGCATTCTCATCCGCTATCGCCGCAAGCAATGCATGCAACGTAGGCGGATTATCGATCCCCTGCTCTAAGTCGACAAGCGACGGGTCAGTTGCCAATAAATCCGAATGCTTTTCCAGATCGCGCAGAATCATCAAGTACCGCAAATCAGGCAAGGGAGTATCGCTCTTTAACCGCAACGCCATTTTCCAGATCGTCAGTCCCTCTGCGGCCTTATCGCGTGCCTGCGCGAGGGCATCATCAGATGCGCTCCAGCCATCAACATTCTGGCAGGCGGAACATCCATCAACCTCAGCGATGAGTGCGGCAAACTGCGCATCGACCGCCTGTGAGCCCGGAGCCGTTTTCTCGCCAGCCTGAATCTTAACCAGACACGCATTCAGGAAATCCTTCACGTTAAAAAAGAAACTGAAAGCGTCAGCAGGAACCGGCGTCGCTTTTTCACGAAACAGAGACAGCATAGATTCGGCATTGTGCGCAATCCGCCCCATCTCCTGAAAGCCCATGCTCGCGCACGAACCTTTTAGCCGGTGCATCAGCCTGAAAATCTTATTTAGGATATCTCGACTGGATGAGTTGCCTTCATATTCCATCACAGCTGCATCGAGCTGTTCCAATTCTTCCTGCGTTTCCGAAACCCATGTTGCCTTATGCTTTTCCATCTCTGGACGCATTTCGAGAATATCAACCCGTTCGCCAAGATCCGCACCGGCAGCTTTCCCAACAAACACGGGCTCGGATAATACATCGCCGCCACGCAATTCCCACGCACGCCCCACAGGTAAGTCAACACCTGACAGAGCCTGCTCAATCGGCGACTTGCTAAAGCAAAGCAAACCGACATCGTACGAATATTCCCCAAGCGGCAACCACGGAGAATCCACTTCAAGCACTGCAAACGCTGTCTGAATCTGCAACGCATGTTCCAGAGCATGGTACAGAAGGATCGGATCTTCTTCGCGTGCAAAGACCTCACGCAACGGCAAACGCAGAGCATAAATATGGCGACCGCTGTTGCGTGCAATCATCGTCTCCAGCACATCATCCAGATCAACATGCCCTCTCATCCACTCAGGAATCGGCCCAAGTTCATCCGTCGGCTCCCCGCTCTGCGGCTTTTCTCGCTCTCCCAAAACCGCCTCCAGCGCATTCACGGACGGTGCAATGTCAATTTCTCCCTGCTGACCAGCGGCAATCTGCGCAAGCAGTGCGCTCGCCGTATCAAACGCCATAAATAAAGCATCAACGACTTCATCCGAAAAAGTCAGCTTGCCTTTTCGAACCCAGTCAAGCACCGTCTCCAGACTATGGGTGACCGAAGCGACATCCGCCAGATTCAAAAAACCTGCCGACCCCTTCATTGAGTGCGCAGCACGGAACATCTCATCAACCAGAGCCGTTGGCGCATCGCCACGTTCAGCCTCAAGCAGCTTCTCGTTAAGCGTCGCGATACACTGCCCCGCTTCATCCAGAAAACTGGAAAGGACTTCAGGGTCTTGCCGGTTTGCGCTCATCCCTCAACCTTTCTGTATATTGTCGGCCGTGAGTAAACGTAATGCTCCTGACAAGCCGATAATGTTTCCGCACCACCCAGAAACAAATAGCCTCCGGGCTTAAGGCAACCGGTAACATTGCGCAATACAGTTGACTTACTGGATTCATCAAAATAAATCATGACATTCCTTAGAAAGATCACATCGTATGGTTCGCCATATTTCGGTGTCTGCAGATTATGGGAATTGAACTGCACCAGTCTGCGAACTTGATCGACAACATGAAACTCGGTGCGCGCTCCATTAATATTGAAGTATTTTTTCAGACACAAGTCCGTCATCTTCTGCACAGAATATTCGCCATAAACACCGGCTGCAGCCCGCGACAAAACATCCTTATTAATATCCGTCGCATCGACATGAATTCTGTACCCCGAATCCGGAGGCAATAACTCATACAAAGCGATCGCAGCCGAGTACGGTTCTTCTCCAGTAGATGACGCTGCGCTCCAAAAACGAAACGTCATACCGCGCCGGTTATTCCGTTTCCAGTCGGGAACAATTTCCTGGCAGAAAAAATCCCAATGGTTTTTGTGCCGAAAGAAATAGGTTTCATTTGTTGTAAGTGCATTCAGGCATTCCTGAAACTCGTCAGCATTTTTCTTGTCGCTGATATATTCATAGTACGCGCGGTAAGTGGTCATCCCCAGCGCACGGATCCGCCGTTTGAGCCGACTCTGCACCAGCGCGTGTTTCATATCAGACAATGCAATCCCGGCATGACTGTACATCAAGTCCTGAAATAACTTGAATTCACGCATCTTCAGCGTGATATCACTGGCCACAACCTGATTCATCTCAGTGACTCCCAGACGATCATGCACTGCCCATTCCATTAACCGACCAAACTCACAAACCACCAACAGAAAGCCTTCCGAGTGTACCGGTCTGCCCGACAATAGCGGCACACCCGGAAGAATCGCCTTCTTCTTTTATTCATGGTATAATGCGCCCGCGCCACTCAGCGCTGGTGTTGCACCGATCGAACCGACCGAGGCTTTATGAGGTTTTGCCGCAGGTTTCGGTAGTGTCGACACCGCAGTTGCACCACTAGCCGACATGTTGCTGGATTTATTCACCCGAAAACGTTCAACCAATCCCTGCATCCTCTGTGCCTGCGCAGCCAGTTCCTCTGCGCTTGCAGCCATCTCTTCCGCACTTGACGAGTTTTCTTCGGTAATCGCCGAAATATTATCGATCACCTTCGAAACCTGCTGTGCAGTCTGCGCCTGCTCACCCGTACCAGCCGAAATTTCGGTCATGCCCGAAGCGGTCTTTTCAATCCCTTCCAGAATCGCCGACAAGGACTGACCAACCTCTTCCGACAACCGTGAACCTTCTGAAACCCGACGCGTACTTTCTTCAATGAGCTGTGTGATTTCCTCAGCAGCTTGCCCTGCACGTTCTGCAAGTTTGCGAACTTCGTCTGCAACAACCGCAAACCCCATCCCGTGTTCACCCGCACTGGCCGCTTCGATTGCAGCGTTGAGCGCAAGCAGATTTGTCTGGTTTGCGATTTGGCTAATCACACCGATGATCTTGCTGATTTGGGTCGAACTTTCGTTGATGAGGTTCATCCCCTCAACCGACTGACGAACCGTATCGCCACCTTTCTGCGCAACCGTTGTTGTCTCGTTGGAAACCTGATTGGCACTCTGCGCATTCTCAGCAACCTGACTGATCGACGCGGTCAGCTCCTGAATCGACGCGCTCATTTCTTCAACAGAAGCCGCTTGGTTCTGGGCACCGGACGAGATATTCTGTGCGGCTGCCGACAGTTCTTCACTGGACGATGCTGTCTGATCAGCCGCCTCGCGAATGTCAGAGACAATCTGGCAAAGCCCGCCGACGGTCGTATTCAAGGCTTCGGCCATCTGCCCGATTTCATCTTTTTCAGGGATATCGACCTGAATGGTCAAATCACCGTCAGAAACTTTCAGCAGCGCATTAACCATCACCCGAACAGGGCGAACAATCCCGAGCGTGATCAACCATGCAAGGACTATGCCGATAACAATCGCGGCAATCGCTCCGCCGAAAATTGTCCGCACGGCGGATGCCATCGTTGAAGACATCTCTTCTGTCTGTCCTTCGACAACATCTTTGACTTCCGCCTGCAACGCACGGCCCTTTACGCCCATATTCCCTTCAATGCCTGCCGCGACCTGCATCAGACGTGCGTATTCATTAAAGCTCTGACGATACGCTACAAGTAGTTCGGCCGTATGCTTTGTTTCGTCTATATTTTTTTGTGTCTTAAACCGTGGGATCAGTTCATTGATCTTTTTCGTGCTTTCATCAATCCCTGCGAGAGTCGCGGCAAGCATCTCATCCTTCATATAGAGGATGTATGACAATGCCATCCCACGTGACTCATACACCGTCATGGCGACCTCTTTTGCAATATTAAGTTTATCCTGACGGTCTTCAACGCTTGCATTCAACTCGGCTTTCATCTTTGCCAATTTATCTGCCTGATCCCGACTCATTTCATTTGCGATTTTCACCATTTGACCGGCAAAAACTTTCGAACGGTCAATCAACTTCTGTTTTGCCGCCTCATCTGCGGCATGGGTAATATCTTCGATTATCTGAACGTATTCTGTCAGATTTTTCCGGGCATCATCGATCTGTTTCTTGTTAATGGCATCATTAAACCGCGGGTACAGTTCATCACAAATCTCGTTAAACTTCCCTTCATACTCCCTCAGTTCATCCATGTACTTCGTATCACGAGTGAAAAGATAGTAAATCGCCGGTGCACGCATCTGGGGAATCAAATTCGCCAAGTTTTTTGCTTTGTCTGCTTTCCACTGGCGTTCGGCACCTTCTTTCTCGGCCTTTTCAACCGCAGCAGCAATTAATCCAGAAAGCGAAACTTCCAATGATTTGACCGCCTCGATCATCGCTTTGCGCTGCGTTGTCATCTTTTCCATTTGCTCGGACTGTGCGACGACAATTTTCTTAAACTCTTCGACATCCGCTCGGTAACTTTGGGCTGACTTGTCGACTTCCTCCATTTTCGTCTTATCGGCATCGTTGGTTAGGTGTTTCTTCAACGCCTGACTTTTCTCCGAAATCTGACCGACCAGCGAAAGGCTGTTCTCCACATCCGCATCGGTCCGTTTTGCAGCATAGCGGACGGAGTTGGTGCGCGCCTGCAGCATCATTCCCTGAATCCCATATGCGTCGCTTGTATTAGAAACAATTTTCTCGACATCGTTCATGCTTGAGTAGCCGATGAATCCGACCACCGCAGTCAAAAACAAGACAATCGCAAATCCGCCGCCAATTTTCTGTGATAGTTTCAATTTTGCCAACATAGGAATCCCCTCATCTACAATCAAACAAACATAGAATTAGTCCGTATCATCCACAGTTACTCCATCAGCACTCAGACAGTCGCCTCCGCAGTCATTGCAGCCGCCTCAACTAATGATTCCTTTTCATTGCAGCTTAAAATCTTTTCGATATCGAGCAGCAGAATCATCCTGTCGTCCATCTTTCCGATCCCGACAAGATACTCGCCGGCAAGTCCCGCGATCGTCTGCGGCGGCGGCTGAATTTGTGAGCGAGGGATCTTCATCACCTGAGAAACTGAATCAACAATCAAACCGACAATCCGGTTCTCCATCCTCGTCACCACGATCCGCGACTGGTCGCTAAGCGCTGCATGCGGCAGATCAAAGCGTTTGCGCAGATCCAGAACCGGAATCACATTCCCGCGCAGGTTGATAATCCCCTCGATAAACGAAGGCATCTGCGGCACACGCGTCACACCTTCAACCAGGATAATCTCCTTGACCTTCGTAATCTCGATTGCATACTCCTCCGCATGCAGCCGAAACGAAACCACCTGCATAAAATCCTTCATCTTCAAATGGAGGTTACTGTCCTGCCGATCATTTTCCGCATCCATTTGTTTTTCCTCCCAACCTGGCCACCAACAAATCATGCATCCATTTTCATGGTCAACTCAACCGCATCTTCACATCGCCGCCTGTTCCGGAAACTCATCAACCGGCCCACCTGCGTGTTCTTCACTTGAAAACATTTTCATCAACATGACAACATTCCCGCGCTTATTAAACGTAACGCGGTCCATCATCTGCTGAACGATATTGAGCCCGAACCCACCATCGCGCTTTCCCATAACTTCCCGCTCTTCCTGCGCATCCATCAGATCTTGTTCAAGCACCTTGCGAATTTCAAAACCTGACCCTTCGTCCGCAATCTTGATCATGATCCGGTCATCAAGAATGACCGTACTTACCCGAACTTTCAGATCCGAATGGCGCAGATTTCCCCACTCAATGGCGTTACCCACAATTTCACGCACACAATACACGACATCGTTCAACGCGTCAGCCGGCACAGGCTGCTTCGCCAAAGACTCAAGATAACGTGCCAGTAGATTGACCGTTGTTGGCGAGGATGAGATCACGAAATCGACCCATCCTTCACTCATATTGTCAAATTCAATGTGGTCTCGCCCCGGATGGAAGTTCAGCGCATTCCGCGTCGCATCCAACAACGCATGAATGCGGATGGGCTTACTGAGGAATCCTGCAGCATTTTCCTCGAGCGCAGCACGTGTATTTTTGTCCGTATCAATTCCTGAGATCAACATGACCGGAAGCCACGGAAACGTTTTACGCAAAAGACGGAGCGCATCCAGCCCGTTCATATCCGGCATGGAAATATCCATAATGACAACATTCGGCGCATGTTGTTTAACATCAGAAACGCAGTTGCCCGCAGATTTTTTCGGGATCACATGAAGACCAACATCACTCAGAATCACTTCGACCATGTCGCGGATCATGTCTTCATCGTCATACACCAGCACGGTTTTACCTTGAATATCATCGGTATTGACCGCCTCTTTCGGGATGTCCGGCCCCACAACAAGAACAGACAGGTCGTCGGCAAACGCACGCCCCGGCTCAACAGCAATCGCAACATCAAGAACTTTGCGAACTAAATCCTCAAGCACATCGAAATGACGGCTGCTCCACTCTTGCTCTGCCACCTTTTCACAAAATGCCTTCATCACTCTCTCTTCGTTTTGTGTCAGCCCGTCAGTGTAGGCAATCAGCACCTCACCTGGCTTGAGCTGGTCCTGCATAATGATCCGCATACTGTGCGAACGGATCCCAAGCGCAGCACCCTCTGCATACAGCACGCGCCCTTCACCATTGCGGCAAACAACAAACGGAGACGGGTGACCTGCGTTTGCATACTCCAATACTCCCGTATCCTCATGATAGATCCCGCAAAACGCTGTCGCATAAAACTCGTCTGGGAAAACACTCTCCAGCATCTTGTCGGCAAGCTGCAAGATCCCTGCAACAGACACCCCCTCTTCAAGAGACGCAAACCAGCTTTTAAATGCGACGCTTCCGAAACTGGCCGGCATCCCATGCCCGCTTACATCGGCAACAAACAGAAGCGCTTTCTTTTCGCCATACCTGCGTAAATCAACATAATCACCGCCAACCGCTGACAACGGCAGATGGCGGATATAGGCGCGCGTCCTTTCCATCCATGAAAAGTCGTGCGGAAAGATCTGCCCATGAAGCCGCCTGATAAACATCCGCTCGCGAATGAATTCATCATTAATCCGTTTTTCGTCCCTCAGTCTCTCATCAAGATGAAGCAAACGCTTGTGTTCTGTAATCCTTTCGGCGATCTGAGCAAGAACAGTTTCAAGCTGCGCAAGATGCACTGGCTTTGATAAATACGCTGCCGCACCAAGTTCAACGACTTCGGCAGGACTTACCGATCCCGTATAGCCGGTAATCAAAATGACGGCAACTTCCGGGTACGTTTTTTTGATTTGTTTGAGAAGATCTGTTCCGTTCATTCCCGGCATGCAGATATCGCTGATCATGACTTCGATTCCATCCGGAATGTCTGAAATCAGATCAACCGCTTTGCGCGGATCGCTTAGTGTCCAGACCTGATGTCCGAACTTTGTCAGAAAACCGGAGAGCGCTTCCAAAACCAGAGGTTCATCGTCAATGACTAGAATCCGCACGACTTCTCCTTCCATATTGCATATTCAATAGAGGGCAAGAGCCGTGCCAGAAGGCGAATCTTTTAAACAACCTGTCAGTCGGGATATTATGATAATGCAAAAAACGAGTTAGCATAAAAACAGTGTGCCTTGCCCCAACTTATTGGGGCAAGGCACACCCACTTGTGGTGCTTTTCACCAGAGGAAAACATGCGCATTTCAGCATGAAATGATTTAGTGAGTGAGATAACAGACCACGTACTGCAACGTTTTCGTTGCTGTAATAGAAGAACTTCAACACGCTCACATACACAGTCGGTGATCAGATATCAAACAGATAAAAACCTATTGTTCGGAAAGGCCGTGCTTCTTGATCCGCCAGCGGATTGATTCATAACTGATCGACAACAACTTCGCAGCCTTGCGACGATTCCATCCACACTGCTGCAACGCCTGCAATGTTGTTTCTGCCTCACCATCAGGCAGTAGCTTCGATGCGACACGGACAGGTCGCCCCACTGCACTCAGCGCTGACTCCTGCCTACCAAACGACTCTGATACCGACAACCGACTCAATGACGAATCGCAACCAAGATGCGCGGCCTGAATCGTCTTCCCGCGCGCAAGGATCGCAGCCCGTTCGATCTGGTTTCGCAGTTCGCGAGCGTTACCCGGAAACGGTTGTTTCTGCAACACCTGAATGGCCTCGT
>QKHZ01000226.1 GCA_003249795.1 bacterium
CCTGTGCGACCAATCCACAGAACCGCTTCGAGAAAGAGCCTGTTGTTTTTGGCTGTAACGCCGCAATCGGCTTGTTTTGCGGGCAGATGAGGTTCGATCTGTTGCCATTGTGCGTCTGAAATCATCAAGCGATCCATGGGAATCTCTTTTTCGGTAAAAATTGATACCTAATAGATCGACATTCAAGCGAATGATCTTCAGACTAATTGAGAACGCCCTCTAGAACCGTGCCGCCTTTTTTATTGCGCACAACCAGCCCTCGGTCTTCCAGTTTCTTGACTGCACGATGGGCATTTTGGTGTGTTGTTTTGAATTTTTCGCTCAGTTCATGCTCTGTCGGCAACCATCCCACGATTGCAACCGTTTATGAATAATATCATTAACAATATTATTATAAATCTGCTCTTGTATGGTATTCATCTTCATTGTTTGATCTTTCCCTGCATCAAGAATCATAATCGTTTCGCAAGAGTTGTTGTTCATTCATCTTGAACAATATAATACCGCAGATTTTTTCTTTGTCAGTGGAAGTACTTAAATCCAGCTGTAATCATCGTCTCGACGGAATCACCGCATCTACTATACGCTACACACCTCTAATATTTCGCAGAATATGCATTCTCTGTATTTTAATTATCTTATCACGCGCATGTGCCATTACGCTCAGGTCATGCATGGCGCTGAATGATAAAAACAAGGTTCAAGCCGAAGCCTGAACCTTGTTTATTTGCACAATAACATAAGAAACTGATTACCGGAGAACCCATTCAGGTGACATAACGCCCAGCCTGCTCGTCAAATCGGAATCGAGAAACCCGATCAGCACGAACCCAGTACCGGTAAGAGGCAGTACGACGCATGCTCTGCGTCATGAAGTACAGTCTGTTCCGCCTTGATGCCGACGGCATCTACCCCTAGAGGATTGCCGGTATTCATATTGGGATCAAAATGCGGGAAATTGCTGCTGCTGATATGAACGCGAATACAATGCCCGCGGCGGAATGTATATGCGGTGTGCCACAAATCGATTGAAATCTTTTCAGGTTTGCCCGGAGTTAGAAAAACTTCTTTCTCTGCCCCTTCACGGAAACGCGCCCGCTGGATGCCGTCGAGTACATTATAACTGGTTCCGTCCGGCAACACGTCAACCAGCTTGGCCGTAAAGTCGGTATCCACACACGAACTTGCCGCCCAGAGGACAACACTCACCGCACCTGCGATTTCAATATCATCCTGCAGCGGTTGCGACGTATAGCAGAGCACGTCATCGCGCGACTCGATGCACATCTGCGTCACGCAACCGTCGCCGCACTCCTTCGGCCCGAGAAAACATCCCCCGCGCGACAAAACCGGATTTGCCGGATCATAAATATAGTGATCAGCCAGTTCATTCCCCTCAGGAGCAGATTGATCAAGCCCTCCGCCGCCCGTTGACGTATTCGCCGGAGTTTGGGCATGAAGATAAAACGGTGTCGGCTGTACTCCTTCCGGCGGCCACGTATCAGACGTGCGCCACTCATTTTTGCCCATCATGAAATACCGCACCACCGGCTCTTCCGGTAGAGGATCGCGAGTTGGATCATTCAGCATCCCCATCAGAAACTTCTCGCCTGCGTGTTTGTAATCATCCTGATGGCCGTGTTCATCAAACAACTCGGGATTTTTGTTCCCCATGTGCGTCCATGGCCCCATGACCAAACGGGTATGCATCCGCACCGCATCCGTACCGCCATTCTTGCGCAGCGCATGAAAACTGTCGACCGATAGCCCGTTGTAGAAGTCAAACCAACCGCCGACGATATAGGCCGGAGCAATAACCCGTTCTGCAAACTTTACCGCGTTGCCGTAATCCCAGACTGAACTATAGACATAGTCTTTCATCAGGTGCTGCCAGTAAGGAACACGCTCAAGACCGGCGGCTTTGTCCATTTCGCTCAGCGGGCGGTGCTTGGCAATATTCAGTTCATCCCAATTCGGCGCCGTTGAAAAACTGACATTCCGTTTGTAATACTGGCTGAACGCCCACCAGTATTTCAATTGAAAGAATAGAGCACCACCGATAAATGCAGCATCATAAATATTCCCGGAGCAGTTGAACGGTGCGACCGCAACAAGCTCCGGCTGACTGTTCAGCGCCGCCAGCCACTGCACCGCGCCGCCATACGATCCGCCTTCCATCCCGACGCGTCCGTTCGACCATCCCTGCTGGCAGACCCAGTTGATCGTGTCTTCCGCGTCTTCGCGTTCTTTCATGCCGTATGGTTGCGCCTCACCTTCGCTTTGCCCGCTTCCTCTACAATCCTGCTGAACAAAAGCGATTCCGTTACGGATAAACACCAGCCGCGGCGTTTCGGCAAATTTTTCAGGTGAATTGTAGGGTGATCGGCTGAAAAGAGCAGACCGCTTGCCATCCCCGAGCGGCAGATAAATGCGGGTATATAACCGTTTGCCGTCACGCATCGGAATCATCCGGATCTGAACGTCACATTCAATCGCGCTACTTTGATCATGCTGAAAAATATCAAATTTCATCGTCTTACCCCATCCAAGCCAAACTTTTTTTGATCATAGCACCCAATCGCCGCTCTAGCAACAAACTATGGCATAAAATCGGCATGCGGTTTACCAAGATGCTCTGCAACCGCAGAAAGAAAATTATCAATCCTCTTCTGCCAAGTGTGCTCAGACGCAACGGCTTTCCGTACTGCTTCCCACTCCCCTCCACAGCGGATTAGCGCATCGCGGCAGGCATCTGCAAAGCCCTGCGGTGTGTATTTATCATTGATGAAAAGGACTTCCGGAAACCGCCGAGTCTGTGCAATCGGATTGCAGACAACCGGTTTTCCTGTCGCCAGATATTCATAAAGCTTGACCGTATCGCGGCCATGATTCCGGTCGGTGATGGTATACGGCAACAACAACACATCAGAATGAGCTGCATATGCCACCAGATCCGTGTACGGCTTTTCACCCAGAAAGTGAACATTGGAACTTGCCAGAATTTCTCGTGCAGAAGCGAGATGGCTACCGGTGCCAATAAAAAACCAAGATGTGCCGGGGATCGCATGAACGGCATGTTGAAGAGACTGACAGTCAAAACTTTCGTCAATGCCACCGAAAAACAGAAAACGTGGGTGTGGTGAATTTACAAGTTCAATCGGCTCTTCAAGACCTTCTCCAACTTGCCAGTCTTCATATTCACACGCATTGGGAATGGATAAGGGGAATGCACCCATTGATTTCATATATGCCGATAAAACCTCTGAACTCGCAAGCGTTAATTGAGCAGCCTGTGCGGCATCACACTCGATCTTCTCGATTCGCGATTTTCTGTTCGGTGGAATCATGCGCCAATCATCATGTGCGTCATACACAAGCAGGTCGCATGGCATTCGCTTGGCAATATCCCATCCATCCGGCGTTTGGATGACGCAGACGAGGCGATTATGTGTTTTTTTCCACGTATGCAAAAATGAACGCAATATAGTTACCCACCAGACGGAAGACAGGGTGTGTAGAAAACCGTGTTGCCGAAACGGCAAGCCACCGGGTAAATCAAGAACTGTGATCGAGTCTTTCTCACGTCCGACATGCACCGACAGAGACCGGCGTTTCCCGATGTGCTGCACCGGGTTGATCCACAAGACTCGTCCGTATTTTGCCAACTGCCTGGCAAAATGGTGGGAGCGGTTATCGGGAGACTCCCACCGCAAAAAGGAGAAGATCATCCAGTCACAACAGATTGACGACGGATTAGCCCGACCTGAAGCGTTCATGGATTCAACGCCCCCGGTTTCCCTCGTAATTTCGACTTAACGTTTGAAAGAAACGGCCCCAGCGGCGTTCCCCGAAGATAATCCAAAAATCGTTGCACTTCAGAAACCGGCGCGGCGAATTCAGGAAAGGAATCCAGCGGTATTCTCTTTTCTTTCACCCATGCCGAGAACATCTCGGCCGTCAATTCCAGTCTCATTTTATCACGCAACGCCAACGCGTCATGATGAAACACAAGAACATCCGCCGCGGCAAGCTGATCGGCTGACATGCTTTCATCCTGTTTCATCGAGTGACAATAATAATGAACACAACCGGGATTCAAAACAGTGCGCTCCATCGCTTCGAAAAATAGCGGAGGCAGAGCAATTCGTGTCACAACGCACCATCCGGAAAATCGGCGCTCTGCAAACTCATCTTCAGTCAATAGCGGATAAGCCGCAGGCGCACTCCCTTCATTTGAGATCGAAAACACACTGATCTGCCTCGGCAAAATGCTGTCGTTGGTAGGCTGAATCCGCACGTTATTATTTCCGGTAGGCAGATACCATTCGGGATTATTCAGATTTCGCTGATAATCTTCAAGCCGGTAGTCGGCAGGATCAAACGGCAGTATTTTACCTTCCCGAAGTTTCGGACTGCCGATCGCCTCCAGCTTTTTGCGCAGAACGGGAGAGATCACATCAACTTCGCTGTTTGCCTGTACGCGAGGAACCGGAAGAGCGGCTGAACACAACTCACACCACTGCAACTGATCGCCGAAATCTTCAGGTTTCCGTTTCCACCATCCGGACTCGATTGGCCACCCGCCAGGGCCGTCAAAAAGCATGTCCAACGCCGCAGTAATCTCACAGAAGAAAGCGCCTTTCGGAGTGATACTGGCGCTCCACAGATTCTGCACCCAGCACTGGTCTCTCATAGGAATCCATTTTTCATCGGAGATGCCCAACTCTTTGCGGGTAATCAAGAGCGCCTGATGCAGCCCCTCATTCTGGTGATCATTAATGCACTGGAACGGAAACGTATCCTGAATCTGTTCGAAATGCTGGTAGTATTTCTTTCCTAATGATGTCCATAACCCACGGGAATATGTCGGGTTTGACAGGTAGCGATTTCTGTAATGGACAAAGGAACGGGTTGGAGTCAAATATGGCTTATGCTCGCGTTTTTGCGGAACTTTCTGCGCATAATACGAAACCATCTCCGCGAACTCCGGATGAAGCGTCGGCTCTCCGCCCATAATGCCGATCATGTGCTCGAATCCGTCCATGGAATCAACGGCATGCTTGAACGTATCCATATCCATGAAAAACGGTTTCTGATGATGTCCACAAAACCGCGTGCAGTTGGCGCATCGATGGACGCACGCATTCGTGAGTTCGATTTGGATGATATTCATGTCTTTTGGCGATTTCATGATTGCTCCTGACAGCATGAATTTTGCCACTCAAGTTTTGGCCGGAGCAACCCGATGATTTTCCCTGCGAAATCAACCCGGAACGGATTCGTCGCCAAATCTTCCGTAATGGTGAATGCAAGCGCATCTGAGACATAAAAATGATCATGCGGACACTGATGGCTTCTGAAAAAAACATCGATCCTGTACGTGCCGGTATTTAAAAACGTTCCCGGAATTTCACAGCGCGCACAATAAATACCCGGCTCCAGACAAAAGTCATCCGGATTCTCCGGCAAAAACGATGCCGTAAACAGAAACGAGTTTTCTTCCGATTTCAGCGTGAAGTGGGCTTTGGCGGGAGTCGCTTTTTGGCAGATCTGATAAACGATCTCGACAAAAAAAGACTCGGTCTGGTCAAAAGAATCCGATTTGGCAGACTGCGCGTTCACGGTTCTGACTTTCAGCAGTTTCACGTCCTCATCCCGTCCCTGAGACTGCTCATTGTCATGCGTAAAAATCCGTTCGCCCATTTGGGAATGCATCAGTGAAAAATAATCGTGAATGGCATCGACAACACGATGATATTCCCTCATGCTTGAATGGTCGAGGACAATTGCCTTGCTGCACAGCGCTTCGATGTGGTTCATGTTGTGACTGACAAAAAGCACGGTCCGGCCACTTTTTGATACTTCATCCATTTTGCCGAGGCACTTTTTCTGAAACTGCATGTCACCCACGGCCAGCACTTCGTCCACGAGTAGAATTTCCGGCTCAAGATGCGCCGCGATTGCAAACCCGAGACGGACGTACATCCCGGTTGAGAAGTGTTTGACCGGAGTTTCGAGAAACGGCTCCACGCCTGAAAAATCGACGATTTCATCAAACTTCTTTTTCACTTCCGCGCGGGTCATCCCGAGAAGATTTCCGGACAGATAGATATTCTCCCAGCCTGTCAGTTCCGGATGAAAGCCGGTTCCGACTTCCAGCAGGCTTCCCACACGCCCATACAATTTGGCACGGCCTTCGGTCGGTCGGGTAATGCGCGCCAGCAACTTCAGCAGCGTACTTTTCCCCGCACCGTTGCGACCAATGATCCCGACAACCTCGCCTTGGTCTACGGTAAAATTAAGATTCCGAAGCGCCCAGAATTCATTTTCCTGACGGCAGATACCAGCCAGTTTCTGAAACGGCCGTTTCAATCCGCGGATCAAACTCTCCCGCAGCGTCTTGTAATATTTATCCTGTCCGCCGAGGTAGTAACGCTTGCCCAGATTCTCAACTTCGATCATCGTCGTCATTATAGGATATCCGCCATTTCATCTTCCGCGCGCCGGAAATACGCCACGCCCAGAATGAGCGTGATAACGCCGACCGCCGCGCTGATACTAACCACCTCCCAGTCCGGAGTCTTTCCCAACAGGCAGGCGCGAAATCCATTTACCATTCCGGCCATTGGGTTCAGGCTCGCCAGCCACCGCCATTTCTCCGGAACCATACTCGCCGGATAGACAACTGGCGTTGCAAACATCCAGACCTGCAGCAGAAACGGGACGACATACCGAAAGTCGCGATATTTCACATTTAGCGCCGCAATCAAAATGCCAAAACCCAGTGACGTCATCCCGAGCAGCAGCGCAAGCACCGGCAAGAGCAACACCGTCACCGACGGCATGATCCCGTAATAGATCAACAGGAACAGCAGCAGCACTGCAGAGATCGCCATGTTCAGTGCAGTGTAACCAATAGCGCTGGCCGGAATCATGATCCGGGGAAAATAGACTTTCGTAATCAGCCGCGATCCTTCGATCAAGCTCTGGCTGGCGCCGCTAACCGTTTGGCTGAAAAACGTCCACGCCAGCAGCCCTGCATAATAAAAGACAGGCGCCGGGATGTCATCGGTAGGCAGTTTCGCCATCCGGGCAAAAACCAGCGTAAAGATAACCATCCCCGCCAGCGGCTGGATCACTGCCCACGCGATTCCAAGAACGGTCTGCTTGTAGCGCACTTTAATATCCCGCACCGCGAGAGTAATCAGCAGGTCGCGATATTGCCACAACTCTCCCAACCGCATTTCCAACCAATGGCTGGGCGGCTCAACGACAAGGAACGGTTGACGCTCTGGATTATTCGTCGTCATCTTTCTTTATTCGCCTTTATCTGTTTCGTCAGACGATTGGTCAAGGCACCCCATGATCGCAACGAATGTTTCCTCAAAATCACCGGCATGAACAACATAAGCCGCCGGGCCAATCGGGCCGCAAATTTTCGAATTCGTCTCTTCTGTAAAAATCGAAACCGCCGTTCTTCCCATCGCAGCCGCAATATGTCCAAGTCCGGAGTCATTGCCGACAAACAATGCGCAACCTGTGATCAACGCCATCGCGGATTCAATTCCGGACTCTGTAACGACCACCGCGTTTCGTCCATCCTGCGATGCAGCCTGAGCAATACTCTCAAGCCTGTTTTTTCCGGCCGGGCTGTCAAGCAACGCGACCGAATATTTCTTTTGCAGAAGCCTGCCAGCCAATTTTGAAAAATTATCATCACCCCATTCTTTCGCAGACCATCCAGCCGTTGGCGCAATCACAGCCAGAGGATCGTTCGGACTGAGCCCATATTCAAAACATTTCTCAGCATATCCATGCACAGGTTGCGGTGCTTTCAACTCTCGCGAATAAACAAAGTCTTCCAGAAGCGGCTCGATAATCCGGAAAGGGCGCTCTGAAAGATGGCGCCTGTTTCTCTCCGCATCCTGCACACACGTCGCATAAAGCGAACCGAACTCACCGCCGTCAAATCCCAACGTATGCTTTGCATGAATCCAGTGTGTCAGAATTGCGCTGTACCGGTTTCCTGTAAGATCAATCACCAGATCCCACGATCTCTTCCTCAATGTGCAGCCCAAGCGATGCAATGCAAACCAATCGACGGTTTCACGACGGCGATCACTGACAACAGCGCCTCCGTCAATCCACTCAGTAACAGCAAGTCCGCCGCTCCAAATCGGAGCGCAAACAGATTTCGTGACGCAGCACAATTCGCAGTCCGGCCAAACCGACTTGAGCACAGGAACGACTTGCGCCGCCCAAAACGTATCTCCAAGCCAGTGGCAAGCGACAAGAAGGATGCGGGGCCTTGGCTGCAAACGCACAGCCGCAAGCGACTCATATCCGCGCATCCTTTTCAAAATGATTGCGGGAATCCCGATTCCTGCCGTAAGAATACGCTTCAGCCACACCCTCATCTTCACTCGTCCCGAACTGGTGCAGGAGCGTTTTCTTCGATCGACTTCATCAGGTCTTTAGGCTCCATCACCCACACAAAACGCTTATCCGGTTTAAGTCCTCGCGGAAGATAATTCGGCTGCAGCGGTTGCGTCGGATCATAAAGCGCAACCAGCACCTTTGTAAACTTTGCCTTTCCGGCTTCCGGCATCTCGCTGGCCGACTGTACCGGTGCGCCCATGAAGTTGACGTTCGTTGATGCATCATCAAAGACATGTGTCAGTTTCAGGCGGTGTTCGCTTATGCCCAGAAACGTAATTTCCGCTAGATCGCCCGCACCGAGAAGCGCCACATGTTTTACGCCGGTGATCGCAAGTCGCTGGCAAACTTCGCTGCTGCTTTTACGCGCTTGCTGGTAAAACTGTTTTGTAAAGTCAAGAAACTCGTACGTCAACCGGGCCTTCTCGGCAATCCCTTTGGGCGTCAGAAAGTAAAAGAAACTCCGTCCGTCACGTTTGGTAGTATGAATCAGCCCCTTTTCAATCAGCTTCGAGACGACAATATGCGTGAGCTTTACGCTGACGCCGAGTTTTGCCGAAGCGATCCGATTGGTCATATTCGGGCTTTTTTCGAGATGTTCAAGCAATTTATAAGCGTAGTACGAATGGACATCCACAATCCACACCTTTGCATCTCAAAACAGAGAAATATCGTTATTATGTAATATGGTAACAATAAATCAACAAAATAATAGTCTATCCGGACAGTTGCATCGACAAAGCAAAAGATGCCTCTGATATGTTCAATCGCAGCAAATGATACCGCTTGACGGACACTCACAATTCGATATCATATCTTTCTGGTTTGCAATTTATGCCACGCGATACGACCGATTTCAGGATCGAGAAATTTGATGAACAATACAGAGTCTCTCCCTCCGCGAATCTGCCAGCAAAGACGGATTTCCCTTTTCATCCCAAAGGATATTTTGCCATGAAGAAATGTATCGAACGCCCAGCTTTCGATCGCACCTGGTGCCCTGAGCCAATCATCAGCGATGAACCGGATCTGTTGCGTTTATATTGGAAAGCGTGGGAGCTGGCGTGGGATCATGTCAAAGGCTGCGATGATTCACCCGCGTCCCCGTTCATGGACGAGGCGTTCTCCGAAACGACGATCTGGATCTGGGACACGTGCTTCATGGTGCACTTTTGCAAATACGCGCCACAGGTTTTCCCCGGCATCCAGAGCTTTGAAAATTTCTATCAGGTCATGCACGATGGCCGGAAAATGTCACTGAAAATCCAGCACCCCGACAATCCGCCGCTTTTTGCGTGGATCGAATACGAGTACGCCAAGCTGACCGGCGACACCAGCAGACTGCGCAGAGTCGTATCTGAAAAAAAATATCTGCAGCGGCATTTCGAGTTTATTGAGAACTCAATTCCGGGCTCCAAGCCGGATTACGGCGTTGTCCCGATTGCGGCAAAACGCGATCCGCTTGGCTACCGGTGGAGCGGCAACCCCAACGGCATGGACAATACCCCGCGCGGACATGACGATTATGACAACATCCTCTGGCTAGACCTTCTGGCGCAGCAGGCGTTGTCTGCCGACAATATCGCATCGATTGCACAGCTGATTGGTGAGACGGAAATTGCGAAAGACTATACCGCCAAGTCGCAGCAGCTTTGTCAGCTATTGAACCAGCACTATTGGGATGAACAGGACGGTATTTATTACGATATTGACGCCAATCCGCCGCATGCGCTTGTCAAAGTCAAAACACCAGCATCCTACTGGCCGATGCTCGCCGGTGCCTGCACAGCAGAACAAGCCGCACGCCTTCAGCAACTCGCCCGCGACCCGATGACCTTTGGCGGAGAAATCCCCTGGCCATCCGTCGACCAAAGAGACCCCGAATTTCAGCCACAAGGGAAATACTGGCGTGGCGGGGTGTGGCTGCCAACCGCGTACATGGCAACCAAAGCGCTGGACCGGTACGGCTATTATGACACTGCAGCTGCAAATGCCCTCAACCTTTTAAAACACATGCTGCACACATTTGACAACTACTGTCCGCATACGATTTGGGAGTGTTACAGCCCGACTGAAGCGAAACCGTCTACCATCAAAGATGATACTCCTGACAAAGTGTCTCGGCCCGATTTCTGTGGCTGGTCTGCAATCGGTCCGATTTCGATGTTGATTGAAGACGTTTTGGGATTCCATGACATCGACGCGCTCAACCGGAAAATCCGGTGGCATAAACACCTGCCCGGACATCACGGCATCCGTAACCTGAGTTTCGGAGAAATCAAAACAGACATTATCAGCGACGGCCAGGAGATTCTCGTCACCTCAAACCAACCGTACACGCTGGAAGTGAACGGAACTGCCTTCTCTGTTCAATCAGGTGAACAGAAATTTTCGCTGAACTGAACAGATCGAAATTTCTGTCACTCCGCGTTTATACCCCGCGAGCGAAAAATATCGACTGCGCAGAGCACAATTTCCGGCTCTGATGGTGAAAAATCATGAATTGCGTTTTTCATCCCCAATGCCTCATACTTGGTTCGCGCCAACGCATGATACGGGAGAATCCGCACCCGTTCGACATGCAGTTTTTTCAGTATTTTTGCGGTAGCAGATAAATTTTCTTCTGAATCATTGCATCCGGGAACCAAAGGAATCCGCACTTCGATCCGCGCTCCGCACTCAACCAGCTTGTTCAAATTTTCGAGAATCAGGTCATTGGGTAATCCTGTAAGGCGCCTGTGTTCTTCCCGATCAGAATGTTTGAAATCCCAAAGAAAAATATCAGCCACCGACAATACTTTTTCTAACGCACTCCACGCAACACAGCCGCAGGTATCCACCGCAGTATGAATTCCCAAAGCCTTCAACTGTTTTAAAAAATCACAACAAAACTCCATCTGAAACAGCGGCTCGCCACCCGACAGCGTTACACCGCCGTCCTCGCCATAAAAGTCCCGATCCTCAATTACAATCTGAACAGCCTCGTCCACCGAAATTGCTTCCCCATAATTCTTCAAAGCACTGCCGAGACATGCCTCTTCACACGCACCGCATGCGGTGCATACACTCCGATCAAAAGCATGCTTGCCATCAAACAATGCATGGGCATGCGTCGGGCACACGCTTACGCACTCCCCGCAATGCAGGCACTTGTGAACATAATACGCCAACCGCGGTTGGACTAACATGCTTTCAGGATTGTGGCACCAGAGGCAACGCAACGGACACCCCTTCAGAAACAACGTCGTCCTGACGCCGGGGCCATCATGAACAGCAAATCGCTTTACATCAAATATAATTCCGGTTGTACTCATCATCTCACTCGCAGATATTGAAAGCTCGACGAATATATGCGTCTTGTTCTTTTTTGGCGATATCATTAAAGCGAACATTCCAGCCGCAGACCCTCACCTGCAGGCTTTCATATTTTTCTGGATACTTTTGAGCATCCAACAGGACTTTCACATCAAATATATTGAAATGAATCGCGATACCGTGTTTTTCCATATATGCATTCAGTAGCGTTCGCATTGCTGCAAGCCCATCGTCTCCCTGCACCGTCGCCGGGTGCATCATGACATCCAACGGAAAATCTCCAGGAAACATCGCCGAGTCAATCGAAGTCACTGACTTGATCAGGGCTGTGACACCATTGCGATCCATCCCCATTGTCGGCGACGCGTTCTTCGACATTTCATCGCCAGACATCCGCCCGTCTGGGGTTGCGCCTGTTTTTTCACCAAGCGTGATAAAGGTTCTGGCCGGATGAATTGATGCGCGATAAAATCCGCCGCGCGCATTGGGGCGAAGATTGATTTTGCCAGCGTAAAAACTCGCAACCGCTACGGCATAGGTATCAACGGCAGCAATCCCGTTCCCGAATTTATTTTTGCTGTGCAGGACTTTCAGGCGTAGTTTTTCGTAACCGATCCAATTGTTTTTTAGTGCATTCTGCAGTTCGCGTAAGCTGACAGCATTCTTTTCATAAACGAACTCCTTAACCGCCATTAACGCGTCAATAAGCGTGCCAAATCCTGCGCACAATATCGAAGTGTTGTTATAGACCGTTCCATTCGAAAACGCATCTTTCGCTGTTTTCAGACTATTCTCAATTGACGCCGACAATACGATCGCGGGGTTAATTTCATGCAGATACTTTTCAGCTTCAGTAACATACTGGATCGATGTTTCGATCAAATGCCCTAATTGCCGGATATACGCCGAATAAAATGAATCAAACGTCGTATATTGCTCAACACCTCCGGTCTCAAGACCTACTGCGACACCTGTCGCCGGGTCGCTGCCGTTGTTCAATACCCACTCCAACGGTTTCAGTAAATTCAAATACGCACCTGCAGTCGAATTGTGACAAGCGCGAGGACCGAATTCATAGCATCCGGTAATGTCAAAGGTTCTCGCCTCCGCCTCAGAATATCCTGCAGCCATCATAGTGCGCTTAACAGAAGGCTCGCATACAAAGACAAGACTGCTATGTCCGCGCCGGATCATATCCATTGCTTTGTTCACAAACGGAACTGGCGTATTGCGGTTGATCTTAAGCTGAATTTTGGGTGTCGGAATCGACAACGTGTCAAAGACGTCCAAAATCAGATAAGACAGTTCGTTGATTTCCGTCTCGCCATTTTCCTTTGTCCCACCCAAGTATAAAGGGTGCCCCCAGTAATTATTAATTGATCCCCATTGCATCAGAAAATAAGCGAAGAATTCGCGGATATTCTCTTCCGTAAACAGACCGTCGCCCAAATCCTTTTTATAATACGAATAAAGAATGCGATCAAGGTTTCCGAGTGAACGCACCTGCATATGGTCAATGTGTTCGCCAAAAACAAAATACGTATATATCAACTGCAGCGCTTCATACGTATTCGTTGGCGCGCCGTGGATCAGAGTTTTCAGACACCGTGCCACAGACAGAACGCGCTCATTACCATCTGCATTCGCCAACGCATAAGCGTGAAAGCGTTCGAGCATTTCAAGAATCGCGGAATATACTGTTTCAATGCTGTCAAAATATATTTTCGCCTCATCCGTAAGCATTCCGCTCTGTTCACGTTCATCTTTATATTGACGGGCCCGCTTACGCAGCCCCGGAAATCCCAGCCGGAAAACCGCATCCCAATCAGGAACCGAGTGGTCAAAATCCTTCCACATAGCCACAGCGCCGGATTTTGTAAACTCATTAATGAGAGGAATGATCTCTGACAGATGTTTTTGATCTACCACGCTATTCCATTTTTTCAACAGATAATTGAGCGGACGGTCATACCTGTTCCAACAGCCGAAAGAGACAAACCAGTCATGTGGATTCACATCAATCTGCACATTCTTGGTCACGTACTCAAATGCCTTGGCCTTAATGACTGTGTGAGATTCTCCAACCAATGGTTCAGTAAATTCCTTCAGGCGTTCTTTCAACGTATTAAGATCCAGACCGGTTACGGGATCACAAACGTCCTTGCGAAACTTTTGTGTAAGATACGTCCTGTCCTGTTTAAATGTGCTAAACATTATTCATTTCCTTTCCGTTTATCGTTTTCATCGCATTCATCAAAGACTTCTTTCGCCACAAAAAGCGCATTGATCGAGGTGGGAAAACCGGCATAAACAACTAACTGCGCCAAGGCTTCCAAAATCTCATCTTTTGACCAACCGACGCTCAGCGCCATGTGAATATGCGATTTTAATTCAAGCGGGGCATGCCCGAGTGTTGCAATGGACGAAAGAATGACAAGCTCCCGGCTTTTTTTATCCAGGCCCGGACGACAATGGATATCGCCAAATGCAAACTCCACGATATATTTGGTCATATCAGGAAACACACCATCCAACCGGTTTCTGATTTGGCTCTGATTCTTCATGCCCTCCAAACGTTTCACCCCGCGCGCATAACGTTCCGATTCCATTGCATTTCTCCATTTGCACCATTAATGCTCCACTTGTTTCAACACAAATGTCTTCAACTCAAAGATACCTCATCTGCCGGTTCCGAAACATGGCAATCCTTGGCTAAATACTATACTTTTATGACTTGTTCTCGATGACACTAAGTATACAATAGTGATGAACACAATTAACAAGGATGGGAGCGAATGAGCGTAAAGACCGATCAAAATATCTTAAAAATACACAAATTAATGAGTCTATCACTTGCACACGCTGCAATTGGGACATTCCCTTGCACAATTGGAAAACACTTTTTACCTTATAACCGGTCCTTGTGGTTTTTTGACTGCCCGCCCAATAGCGGCAGCTACATCAAAGATCTGTCGACAGGAAAACGGCACGCCATCGAAAAAGGCACCATTTTCTTTACCCCGTGCTATCATGAGATTGAGATGACGCTGACACCTTCTGCAAAATTCGTATCTTTTCAATTCAATTATGACATTATTGGCGGGTTTGATTTATTTCAAAATTATGGTCAATGCGAAGTCGTCCGAAATCCGGAATCCGTTCTACAAGCAAAGCATACGATGGAGATGAAAAATCCGGTTGCCTCAGCATCCCGCATCACTCAGTTACTTCTTGAATTACTCCAGCCGTTTCTTGAAAAGATTCCTGTAAATGGAATTATACTACAAAAAAGCGCCCCCTATGCCCCGGCACTGAAACGTGTGCGACAGGAATGTGACGCCCGACTGAATGTCGCTAAACTGGCGAAATTATGTGACATGAGACAGGATGTTTTTTCAAGAAGGTTTAAACGCGATATCGGCGTATCACCCAAAACGTATTTGAATGAAGCCTTAGTCCGGCGGGCGTCGCAACTGTTATTATTGCCGGATATACGAGGTTATGAAGTTGCGGAAT